>JAIWOS010000148.1 GCA_020217265.1 Thiobacillus sp.
CGACAAGCCCGAGGCGCGCGCCGCGGCCGGCGTAGTGCCGCGCCAGCGCCGCGCCGAGGCCGGAGCTGGCGCCGGTGATGAAGACCTTCAACGCGCGCTTATCTGGATTTCTTGCCGGCGCGTTCGGCGCGGGCCTTGGCGATGAGCTGGTCGAGCACTTCGAACAGCCGCGCCTCGCTGCCGGTCATCGACACCGAGGTGGCGAACTTGCCGTCGACGATGAAGGCGGGAACGCCGGTGATCGCGTATTCGGTCGCGAGTTTCGCGCCCTGCGTGGCCTTGGACTGGGTGGAGAACGAGTTGTAGATCGCTTCGAACTGCTTGCGGTCGACGCCCTGCTTGGCGATCCAGTCGCCGAGCACGGCGGGGTTGTTCAGGTCGAGATTCTCGATGTGGTAGGCGTTGAACACTTTTTCATGCAGTTTGCCGAGCAGGTTCATCTGCTCGAGCGTGTAATAGAGCTTGGCGCCCGGCTGCCAGTCGGGGCGGAACACCGCCGGCACGCGGCGCACCTGCGCGTCCTTCGGCAGCTTCTTCAGCCACTGGGTGAGGCCGGGTTCGAGCTGGAAGCAGTGCGGACAGCGGTACCAGAAGAATTCCAGCACCTCGATTTTCTTGCCGGTGGCAACCGCGTGCGGCGGGTTGACCCGCGCGAAATCGCGTCCTTCGAAGGCTGCTTCGGGCGCGGCGAGAACGGCGGCGGAAAACACGGCGGCGGCGACAAAGGCCAGGGCACGGGCAAGCATCAAGGGGTCTCCTGTTGGTTGGGTTCATCTCTGACCAGCGTGGCCGCGATATTGTTCTGGGCCAGAAGGCTGCGGGTGCGGTTCACCTCGTCCATCGCGCGGAAGGGGCCGACGCGCACCCGGTGAAACACGCCCTTTTCGCCCAGGTCGCTGGTCTGGATCACCGCCTCCACGCCCAGCAGGGCGAGCTGCGCTTTCAGGTTGTCGGCGTCGGCGGGGTTCTGGAATGCGCCCGCCTGCAGGTAGTACTTCGGCCCGGCCGGGGGCGCGGCGACGTCGGGTGCAGGGCCCGGCAGGTCGGCCGCCGTGTCGTTGGGCAGCACCTTGTAGAAATCGAAGCTCGGCGCGGTGTCCGGTTTGGGCGGCGGGGCCGGGGTTTGCGGCGCGGGCGAGGCGACAGTGTCGGCCTTGAAGGGGTTGTTGCCGGTGATCCACAGCGCCACGCCGACCGCGAGGATCGCCCCGACGGCAAGCCCGATCAGCACGCCGGTGAAGATCGAGCTGCCGCCGCGCTTGGCGGGACGGGATGCAGGTTTGGCCATGGCTACATTTTCTCCGGGGCGGATACACCGAGCAAGGCAAGGCCGTTGACGATCGCGATGCGGGTGGCGTCGGCGAGCGCCAGCCGCGCGTGTTTGGCGGCGGGGTCGTCGACGAGGAATTTCTCGGCGTTGTACCAGGCGTGGAAATCGCCGGCGAGCGTGGTGAGATAGTGCACGACGAGATGCGGCGCCAGCTCCTTCGCGGCCAGCGCGACGACCTCGGGGTATTCGGCCAGCCGCTGCATCAGCGCGAGCTCGTGGGCGGCGGTCAAGGGCGCGAGGTCGGCGCCGGCCAGGGTCGCCGCATCGCCGCCCCATTCCTCGAACACGCGGCAGATGCGCGCGTGCGCGTACTGCACGTAGTACACCGGGTTGTCGTTGTTCTTCGCCAGCGCGAGGTCAACGTCGAAGACGTACTCGGTGTCCGGCTTGCGGGAGAGCAGGAAAAAGCGCACCGCGTCCTTGCTGGTCCATTCGATGAGGTCGCGCAGCGTCACGTAGCTGCCGGCGCGCTTGGAAATCTTCACTTCCTCGCCGCCGCGCATCACGCGCACCATGGTGTGCAGGAGATAGTCCGGATAGCCCTCGGCGATGCCGAGCCCCACCGCCTGCAGGCCGGCGCGCACGCGCGCGATGGTGCCGTGGTGGTCGGTGCCCTGGATGTTGATCGCGCGTTCGAAGCCGCGCTCCCACTTGGCGATGTGGTAGGCCACGTCCGGCACGAAATAGGTGTAGCTGCCGTCGGACTTCCGCATCACGCGGTCCTTGTCGTCGCCGTAGTCGGTGGTCCTGAGCCACAGCGCGCCGTCCTGCTCGTAGGTCTTGCCGAGCGCGACGAGGCGGTTAACAGCGGCCTCGACCCGGCCGGACGTGTAGAGGCTGGATTCGAGGTAGAAGTTGTCGAACCGCACCGCGAAGGCCTGCAGGTCGAGATCCTGCTCGTGGCGCAGGTAGGCGACGGCGAATTCGCGGATGGCGTCGAGGTCGTCGGCGTCGCCGTTCGCCGTCACTTCGCGGTCGTCGGCTTTCACGGTCTTTTTCGCCAGGAAATCCGCCGCGATGTCGGCGATGTAGTCGCCGTTATAGGCGGCGTCCGGCCAGCCGGCGTCGCCGGGCGCGAGGCCCTTTGCGCGGCACTGCACGCTGGTGGCGAGCGTGGCGATCTGCACGCCGGCGTCGTTGTAGTAGAACTCGCGGGTCACGTCCCAGCCCTGCGCCGCGAACAGGTTGCAGATCGCGTCGCCCAGCGCCGCCTGGCGGCCGTGGCCGACGTGCAGCGGCCCGGTGGGGTTGGCGGAGACGAATTCCACCAGCACGCGGTGGCCGCGGCCCGCATCGCCGCGGCCATAGCCCGCGCCCTCGGCGCGGATGCGCCGCACGATGCCGTGCC
>JAIWOS010000230.1 GCA_020217265.1 Thiobacillus sp.
CGACGCGCGCGGCGCTGGAGGCCGCCGCCTGCCGGCAGCCCGGCGCCATCGAGAAATACTGCCGCCTGTATCCCGCCGTGCTCGACCCGGTGGCGCTGCGCGCCGCCCGCGTGCAGGCCGCGCTGGAACGCAGCCAGCCGGCGGCGGCGCCGCACGACGAGGTCATTCCGATGTTCTACATCGAGCTCGACGACCGCGACGTGCAGAGCCCGTAAGCCAGCTTCAGTTTGCGCAGCCGCAGACGACCGCCTCGCCTCCGGCGAAGCGCCGGCACGGGGCCGCCGCGCCGGATTCGCAGCGCGCCACCGACAGGATCGCCGTCGGCAACAGCATCGATGCGCCCAGATGCCCGGAGAGACGCACCGCCACATCGGGCCGCGCGCGGGCGAATTCGGCGATGGCCTCGGGAATGTCGCTGGCCACATGCGTGCCCGCCGCAAGGAAATAGGGAAAAGCCACGATCTCGGTCGCGCCGCGCGCGGCCAGCGCGTGCAGCCCCGCGGGAATCAGCGGCTCGGCGAGTTCGAGAAACGCCGCTTCGACGTGGTCGTAGCCGCTGTCGGGCAGGCTGCGGATGCGCTCGGCGAGCGCGCGCACTTCGTCGTTGGAGGCCGCGCGGCGGCTGCCGTGGGCGATGAGGAGCAGGCTGGGCATGTCAGATCCGGGCAATCAGCTAGGCAGCAAGGGGCGAACTGGCGTCATGGCAGGCTCAGCGCACCGGCTCGAAGGTCGCGTCGAGGTTGTGCTCGTCGCAGTAGTCGAGGAAATCGCCGCGCAGGGTGGCGATGTGCGCGTCGGCGGGGATGCCGAGCGTCATGCGCACGGCGAACATCGGCGCGCCGGTGTGCGGCGCGGGATAGGTGTCGGTGTCGAGCGATTCGATATTGATGCGCAGCCGCGCAAAGAAGTTGGCGAGGCTGTTGACGATGCCCGGCTGGTCGAGCGCGGAAACTTCGACCACGTAGGGAATCAGCGGCCGCTCGGCCTTGGCGCCGCGGCTGCGGCGCTGCACGATGGCAAGCCCCAGTTCCTCGCCGACGCCGGGCAGGCGCGATTCCAGTTTGGCGAGCGCGTCCCAGCTGCCGGTCACGCGCATCAGCACGGCAAACTGGCCGGCGAGCGACGCCATGCGCGATTCCTCGATGTTGGCGCCGGCTTCGACGATGGCGCGGGTGAGTTTTTCCACCAGGCCGACACGGTCTTCGCCGCTGGCGGTGAGGACGATGGATTCTGCTTCGTTCGACATCAAATCAATTCCCTGTCCGAAAGTTCTTTCTTGAGATAGGCGTAGTAGATCGGCGCGGCGATCACGCCCTGCACGCCGAACGCCGCCTCCATCGCCAGCATGGCGATCAGCAGCTCCCACGCGCGCGCCTGGATCTGACTGCCGATGATACGGGCATTCACGAAATATTCGAGTTTGTGAATGACGACGAGGAAGGCCAGCGAGGCGGCGGCCACGTGCAGGGAATGCGACAGCGAGATGATGACGATGACGGTGTTGGATACGAGATTGCCCAGCACCGGCAGCAGGCCGACCAGAAATGTCACCAGGATCATCGTCTTGGTGAAGGGCAGGTGCACGCCGAAGGCGGGCAGCACCAGCATGAGATACATGCCGGTGAGCAGCGCGTTGAGCGCCGAAATGCGCACCTGCGCGAACACCACGCGGCGGAAGGCCTCGCCCAGCCGGTGCACGCGTTCGCACATCGCCTGCGCCAGCGGCGCCAGCACGACGTGCGAACGCGCCTCGCGCAAGGCGACGAAACTGCCGATGATGAGGCCGAACATCACGTGCAGCAGGGCACGCCCCGCGTCGCCGCCGAACTGGCGGATTTCCTGCGCGTGCACGCGCAGCCATTCGACGAGGCTCGCGCGGATCACCGAACCGTCGCCCTGCGGCAGCCAGGCGGCGGCCCAGGCGGGCAGCAGTTCGCGCGAGTTTTCGATGATTTCCGCCATCTTGGTGAGCAGCCCGGCGAGCCCGCCCTCGGTGCGCAGGTAGAGGATGACACCAGCGGTAAGTCCGCCCAGCGTGCCCAGCACCACCAGCGTGACGAGCGAGACCACCAGCACCTTGGACCAGACATGGTCGAGCCGCCCGATGACGAAGCGCGGCGCCAGCAGATGCACCAGCTGCACCATCAGCAGCCCGGCCAGCAGCGTCGGCAGCAAATGCAGCAGCGGGGTGAGGACGAGGCCCGCCGCCATCAGCAGCCAGGCGGCGATTTCGTGGGGAGTTGCAGGCTTGGACATGCAGGCACGATGCCAAACTCGCCCGCGCGAGGCAAGCGCGGCGTGTCAGAGCGCGCTGGCGACCAGATTCAGCGTCAGCGCCAGCACCAGCAGGTTGAAACCGAAGGCCACCACGCCGTGCGCCAGCGCCAGCCGCCGCATCGCGGCACTGGCGACGGCGACGTCGGACACCTGCGAGGTCATGCCGATGACGGCGGCGAAATAGGCGAAATCGAGATACGTCGGCGCCGCGCCGCCGGGGAACGCGAGCCCGCCTGCGTCGTGCATGTAATAGCGGCGCGCGTAGCGCAACGCGAACACGGTCTGGATCAGGAGCCAGGTCGCGCCCAGCGCCGCCAGCGCCAGCGCGATGTGGCCCCAGCGCGCGGGGCCGGCAAGCGCGCGCGCCGCGTCGGTCACCAGAAG
>JAIWOS010000029.1 GCA_020217265.1 Thiobacillus sp.
GAACCATCGACCCAGAAAATGCCTCGGCTTCAAAACACCTCACGAGGTCTTCACGACGCAGCGACAATCGCGTCTTGACGTCGTTGCACTTCAGGGTTGAATCCGCCGGGTAATTTTCCACGTGCATCAACAGCATACCTTGTTGAGTCATCAGGGCTCTTCCTGGGCTGCCGCACGCAGTAGGCTCGGCACCGCCTCGCGCACGCTTTCCACCTTGGCCGTGCACTGCAATTCCGCATGAAACCGCCCGACGCGGTAAAGATAAATCGTGGGCAGGTGAAAGATGCCGTAGTAGCGCGCGACGCCGGTGGCCTCGCTGACGTCGACTTCGTAGAGCGCATCGGCGATGCCGGCAAGCGCCTCGGGCAGCAGGCGCTTCCAGGCGCGGCAGGCGCCGCAGTGGGGCGCGCTGAAGAGGACCGCGGCGACGCCGTGGGTGGCGGCGAGGCGCGCATGGAAATCGCCTTCGCCCAGGCGCGAGAAGGCGAGGCGGGGCGGGCTGATAGAATCGCGCCTTTCCTCGTGTCGGTTGCCTTCCATGCTGTTTCTCGAACTCCTCGGTTTTCTGCTACTTATCCTCGTGGCGGCGGAAATCTTTGTCAACGCGCTGGAGCACCTGGGCGAGAAGCTGAAAATCTCCGAAGGCGTGACCGGTTCGGTGTTCGCGGCGGTGGGCACGGCTATGCCGGAAACGCTGGTGCCGCTCCTGGCGATTTTCGGCGGTACGGGCAGTGTCGAAACCAGCCATGAGATCGGCGTGGGCGCAATTCTTGGGGCCCCGCTGATGCTCTCGACGCTGTCGCTGTTCCTCATGGGCGTGGCGGTGCTGAAGCGACGCGGTCTCAAGGGGCAACTGCACCCCGAGCGCACGGGCCTCAAGCGCGATCTCGATTTCTTCCTGATGGCTTTCGTGCTGGCGTTCGTCGCCATGTTCGTGCCGCACGACGACGGCCTGGTGCGCGGTGCGATCGCGTTCGTCATGGTGCTGATCTATTTCGTGTACGTGATGCTTACCCTGCGCGCGTCGGCCAAGCTGGTGGAAGACGGCCACGGCACCGAGGCCGAATCGCCGATGCTGCTCACCCGCCTGGGATTGCCGCAGAACCTGTTGTTCATTGTGGTGCAGCTCGCGCTGGGTCTGGGGCTGTTGGTGGCGGGCGCCAAGGGATTCATTCACGGCGTGGAGGAAGCCGCGCCCATCATCGGCATTTCGGCGCTGCTGCTGTCGCTGATGATCATTCCCGTGGCGACCGAGCTGCCGGAGAAGGTGAATTCGATTCTCTGGATCAGGAAGCGCAAGGACACGCTGGCCTTTGGCAACATCACCGGCGCGATGGTGTTCCAGGGCACGCTTCTGCCCGCCATCGGCATTTCGCTCACGCCGTGGACGGCACAGAAGGAAGTGCTGCTGGGGGTGAGCGTGACGCTGATCGCCGCGTTCTGGCTGCGCTGGGTGGCGCTGAACGGGGGATTGCGGGTGTGGCACCTGTTCCTCAATGGCGCCTTGTATGCGGCCTATCTGGCTGCCGTGCTGGTCTGAACGCGCCTTGCAAATGAAAAACGGCGGGGCAACCCGCCGTTTTTTTTGTGGGCAAGGCACTTCAGGCCAAGCGCCGGCGCGCAGCGAAACCGACCAGCCCCAGACCCGCGAGCAGCATCGCCCAGGTGTCCGCCTCGGGCACTGCCGTGACCTGCCAGCCGATATCTTTCATGGCGGCAAAGTCGAGATCGGTGAAGTGCTTGCGCTGGCCGAGCGTGATAGTGGGGTCCATCGCGGCTTCCTGCGTCGCGCCGTTGACCAGGCTCTGGGTGCCGTTGAGCCAGTGGGCCTCGTCGCCCAGCGGCACCGCGCCGCCGTATACAGCAGTGGATGCCGGGCCGTAGAAACTGCCATCCACATAATTGACGAAGGAATCCGCGGTGCCGAAGCCGAGCACATGCGCCAGTTCGTGCACGGCGACCGAATAGAAATCTGCCATGCCGCTGTTAAGGCCGCCGGTGGTGGAACCGAAGTACCAGTTGCTGGCGCTGTTGAAGCTGATGGCGCCGCCCCAGGTCGAGAAATCGGTCGCGGTCGGGCCGGTTACCGTGCCTTGGCCGCGACTGGCGGCATCCGTGCAGAAGCTGCCAAAACCGGAGCAGCTGTAGCCCCCGGGGCCGCCCAGACCCAGCGTGCCGCTGCCCAGGCTGGCGCTGCCGACGTAGATGCGGATGACGTCGGCGCCGATGCTGGCGTTGCTGACAGTCAGGTCGGCGCCGTTCGGGTCGGACGGATTGAAGAAGATGGTGCTGAAGTCGTTGCCGCCGGACGAGACGATCGCCGACAGCGAATCGGCGAAACGCGTTTCGAACACGGACGCGGCGGCATCGAGCACTGAAATCCGGTCGTTGTTCCCGAGAAAGAAGTTGTTGCTGTCGTAGCTGTAATCGAACTGGATATCGATGTTGGCCAGCGCGGGCTGGGCCAGGGCCAGCAGCATGGCGCCAGCGAGAATGTGAGTACGGGGTTGCATGAGTTTCCTCCGGATTCGTGTTTGGTGTGGCTCCGCGCAATCTGTTTTTTTCGCAAGTGTACGCCGGAATCGTGGCATTTACATGAATCAGGAAATGCGCCGGTAGGGCCCTTCCAGCTCATCCATGTGGTGCACCACGGCCTCGGTTTCGCGTTCCAGAAAGCGCCCGACCGCCAGCCGGAATTCGGCGTGTTCAAGCCAGTGCCAGGAGTGCGTGGCGGTCGGCACCAATCCGCGCGCGAGCTTGTGCTCGCCCTGGGCGCCGCCTTCGAAGACCTTCAATCCCCGGGCGATGGCGTACTCGATGCCCTGCTGGTAGCAGGTTTCGAAATGCAGGCCCGGCAGGTATTCGAGCGTGCCCCAGTGGCGGCCGTAGAGACGCTCGCTGTCCCTCAGGCAGAACGAGCAGGCGACAGGCGCGCCGTTCCGGTTGGCGATGACGAGCACGACATTGTCCGGCATCGTCTTGCGCAGCATGGCGAAGAATTCCGGATTCAGGTGCGGCTCGCTGCGGTGGCGTTCGTAGGTGTCGGCGTAGCAGCGCCAGAAGTGTGCCCAGTCGGCATCGGTACTTTCCCGGCCCTCGACCCAGCGGAAAGTGACGCCGAGATTCGCCAGCTTTTTGCGTTCCTGGCGGATTTTCTTGCGCTTGTCGTGCGTGAGCGCGGCGAGGAAGTCGTCGAATGTGGCGTAGCCTGCGTTGTGCCAGTGGAACTGGAACCCGCTGCGGTGCAGCAATCCGGTCGGCTCCAGCGCCGCGTGATCCGGTTCGGTGGGAAAAAGCAGGTGGAACGACGAGCAGTTGAGCTCACGCGTGAGTTGGAGCGCAGCCTGAATCAGCGTCGTGCGGTCGGCATCGTTCGTCGTCAGCAGGCGCGGGCCGGGCACGGGCGAGAAGGGTGCGCAGCAGACGAGCTTGGGGTAGTAGGCCAGGCCATGGCGGCTGTAAGCGTCGGCCCAGGCCCAGTCGAACACGAACTCGCCCCAGGAATGCTGCTTGATATAGAGCGGCATCGCGGCGGCGAGCGCGTTGTTACGGAACAGGGCAAGATGCACGGGTTCCCAGCCGATGTGCGCGCCGACGCAAGCGGTGGCTTCCAGCGCGTGCAGAAAGGCGTGGCGCACGAAGGGCGATTCGCCGGCGAGCGCATCCCACGCGGCGGCGTCGAGATCGGCGATGCGCGGTACGACGCGAACGACAGGCTCCGCGGCTTCCGCATCGGGGGGGTTTGCTTCAAAATGCACGTTTCAGCGAGCTTCCGTCGATATCAAGAATGAACCTGCACGAATACCAGGCCAAGCAGATCCTGCGCGCGGCCAACATTAACACGCCGCGCGGCGAGGTGGCCGACAGCGCGCCCACGGCCGCGGAGGCCGCAAAATCGCTCGGCGGCCACGCCTGGGTGGTGAAGGCGCAAATCCACGCCGGCGGGCGAGGCAAGGCGGGCGGCGTCAAGGTCGTGAAGTCGGTGGACGCCGTGTACGACACCGCGGCTGCACTGCTCGGCAGCAGGCTCGTCACGATCCAGAACGCGCCCGATGGTCAGCCCGTGAATCGGGTGCTGGTCGAGGAAACCCTGGCCATCGCGCGCGAGCTGTATCTCTCTTTCCTCGTCGACCGCGAAACCGAGCGCGTCGCCATCGTCGCCTCCGCCGCCGGCGGCATGGAAATCGAGGAAGTCGCCCATGCCACGCCCGAGAAGGTGCTCAAGGAGTGGTGCGACCCGCTCTTCGGCGTGCAGGACTTCCAGTGTCGCGCGCTCGCCTTTGCACTGGAACTCACGGGCGAGGCGTTCAAGGATTTCTGCAAGCTCCTGCCTGCGCTCTACCGCGTGTTCATCGCCAACGACTTGAGTCTGCTCGAAATCAACCCGCTCGTCGTCACGGCCGACAACCGCGTGCTGCCGCTCGACTGCAAGATGAGCGTGGACGACAACGCGCTGTATCGCCGCAAGGCGCTCGCCGAACTCATGGACATGAGCCAGGTCGACGCCAAGGAGGCTGCCGCGCACGCCGCCAACGTGAACTACGTCGCGCTCGCCGGCAACATCGGCTGCATGGTCAACGGCGCGGGGCTGGCGATGGCGACCATGGACCTCATCCAGCTGAAAGGCGGCATGCCCGCCAACTTCCTCGACGTCGGCGGCGGTGCGACGCCCGAGACGGTGGCGCAGGGCTTCAAGATCATCCTGCTCGACCCCAACGTGAAGGCGATCCTCATCAACATCTTCGGCGGCATCGTGCGCTGCGACGTCATCGCCGAGGGCATCATCCAGGCCGTGCGCGAAGTCGACGTGAAAGTGCCGGTGGTGGTGCGGCTCGAAGGCACGAACGCTGACGAAGGGCGCGCGCTGCTGGCGCAATCCGGGCTGGCGATCCTGGCGGCCGAAAGCCTCACGCATGCCGCGGAACTCGCGGTGGAGAAAGCGCAATGAGCATCCTCGTCAACCAGCACACCCGCGTCATCTGCCAGGGCTTCACCGGCAAACAGGGCACCTTCCATTCCGAACAGGCAATTGCCTACGGCACGAACATAGTCGGCGGAGTGACGCCCGGCAAGGGCGGGCAGACGCATCTGAATCTTCCCGTGTTCAACACCGTGCGCGATGCCGTGCGGGAAACCGGCGCGCAGGCGACGATGATCTACGTGCCCGCCGCGTTTGCCGCCGACTCCATTCTCGAAGCGGCCGACGCCGGCATCGAGGTCATCGTCTGCATCACCGAGGGCATCCCGGTCCTGGACATGCTGAACGTGAAGGCCGCGCTGCGTGCCAACGGCGCGAAACTCATCGGCCCCAACTGCCCTGGCATCATCACCTCCGGCGAGTGCAAGATCGGTATCATGCCCGGCCGCATCCACCAGAAGGGCAGGATCGGAATTGTTTCCCGCTCCGGCACGCTCACCTACGAAGCCGTGCACCAGACCACGCAGCTCGGGCTGGGGCAGTCCACCTGCGTCGGCATCGGCGGCGACCCGATCAAGGGGTTGGATTTCATCGACTGCCTGCAACTGTTCGAGGCCGACCCGCAGACCGAAGCTGTCATCCTGGTCGGCGAGATCGGCGGCAGCCGCGAGGAAGAGGCGGCCGAATTCATCCGCTCGAACATGAAGAAGCCCGTCGCCGCCTATATCGCCGGCCGCACCGCGCCCAAGGGCAAGCGCATGGGTCACGCCGGGGCCATCATCGCGGGCGGGAGCGGCACGGCGGAGGCCAAGATCCGTGCGCTGGAAGCGGCCGGCGTGGTCGTCGCCCAGAGCCCGGCGCAGCTGGGCGAGGCCGTGCAGCTGGCGATGGGGGCGCGTTGAGTAAACGGTTCTACGACCCAATTTTTTTGTAGCAATCAATTGCCAACACATGAAAAAAGATTTCGAGTTTTTGTCAGGGTTGGTTAATGAGTTTTTCGCCCGAAAGGCAATCAAAGACTCTCTAAGCGTTATCTCGAAATCTGGAATGACAGGCTGGGAAAAATGGTTGCAAATAGAATTCGCAAAATTTTGTGATGCTCACGACGACGTTGCTGAGTGGTATCGTGAACAGCGTTATGAGCTTGATAAAAGACTATCGAAAGACAAGGCGATTTGCGCAGTAGATTTCTGGATTCGGCAGAAATATAAACAATCGCCCCTTGGCGTTGAAATTAAGCAGCATCCATCTGCATCGGGCTGTATCAAGTCGATGGTGGGTGACGTTGCCAAGATTCACCAGATCAAATACTCGCAGGATGACTTAAGAGGAATCTGGTGTATCGGCGTACATGGGGAAAAGCCAGTTGATGCGGTCAAAAGGTTGGTGGTTTACCATGCTGATGAACGAGGTATAGGGATAGATACCAGCTTGGTTTTTACCAAGCAAATTGGTCGGACGGGATTCTCTGTGACCCTCCTTTGAGGAATCGCAGTCTTATGGCGAAGCGAAGTAAATTCCGGGGCCTGAAGACTTGCCTGGGTTGTGTGCTGGATTGACTACATGACGTATTCTCTGCTTGCCATGGTGGGACGCGATCTTGCTAAAGCAATACGGTTTTACGAACATCAGGCGGGCCCGACTCCGGCAGGTCGTATCTTCGACGAATTTAGACGCGCATCGAAACTGTTGGCAATGCGCCCCGGTTTGGACCTGCCTTCGGCATGTGGGCGTAGGATGTTTCCTCCAAAGGTGTTTCCCTGAGTGTTGTCTATCGCAAGCTTAATGCCGGTCGGCATGCCTATCGTTCGTCACCAACATCCCTGCCCTGGTTATGGCACGGGCCGAGGTTGAGATGAAACTCGCCGTAGCGCAGATCAACCTCACCGTCGGCGACATCGCCGGCAACACCGAACGCATCCTCGCTGCCGCGCGCGAGGCGCACGCGGCGGGCGCGGCGATTCTGCTCACGCCGGAAATGTCGATCTGCGGCTACCCGGCGGAAGACCTGGTGCTGCGGCAGGATTTCTGCGACGCCTGCGCGGCGGCACTGGCGCGCATCGCGGCTGACGCGCCGCCCGCGCTCGCGCTCATCGTCGGCTACCCGGAACGCAGCGACGACGGGCGCTTCAACGCGGCGGCGCTGGTGCGCGGCGGGCGGGTGGAGGCGGTCTACCGCAAGCATCACTTGCCCAATCACTCGGTATTCGACGAACAACGCGTATTCGACAGCGGCAACGTGCCTTGCGTGTTCGCCTGTGGCGGGCTCAATTTTGGCCTCAATATCTGCGGCGACATCTGGGAGCCCGGCCCGGTGAAATGGGCGAAGGAGGCGGGCGCGGACTGGCTCCTGGTGCCCAACGCCTCGCCTTACCACCTCAGCAAGGAACGCGAGCGGGTGTCGGTGGCGCGCGCGCGGCAGGTCGAGGCGCCGTTGCCCTTCGTCTACGGCAATCTGGTCGGCGGGCAGGACGAGCTGGTGTTCGACGGTGCGTCGTTCGTGATGAATGCCGAGGGCGAGGTGCTGGTGCAATGCCCGGCCTGGCGTGAAGGTCTGTTCATGATCGAACTCGACGCCGACAGCGCCCACGGTCCCATGCACCTCCTGCCCACCGAAGATGCGGCCGTATACGACGCGCTGGTGCTCGCCGTGCGCGACTACGTCGGCAAGAACGGTTTCAAGGGCGTGCACCTCGGTTTGTCCGGCGGGATCGATTCCGCGCTCACGCTCGCCATCGCCGTCGACGCACTGGGCGCCGACAAGGTGCACGCGGTGATGATGCCGTCCGACTACACCGCCGGCATCAGCGTGGAAGACTCGCGCGAGATGGTGAGGCGCCTGGGCGTGAAATATTCCGAGATCGCGATCAAGCCCATGGTCGAGGCTTTTACAGCACAGCTTGCTGGCGAGTTCGCCGGGATGAAGGCCGACACCACCGAGGAAAACCTCCAGGCGCGCACGCGCGGCACGCTGCTCATGGCGCTGTCGAACAAGTTCGGCACGCTGGTGCTCACCACCGGCAACAAGAGTGAGATGGGCACGGGCTACGCCACTCTGTATGGCGACATGGCCGGCGGCTTTGCCGTGTTGAAGGACGTGTCCAAGATGCGGGTGTACCGGCTGTCGAACTACCGCAACGCGATTTCGCCCGTCATCCCGCAACGCATCATCGACCGCCCGCCCTCGGCCGAGCTGCGGCCCGACCAGACCGACCAGGACAGCCTGCCGCCCTACGAGATTCTGGACGCCATCCTCGCCGCCTACGTCGAGCGTGACCTTTCCGCGCGCGACATCGTTGCCCTGGGGTACGATGCCGCCACGGTCAAACGCGTCATCCGACTGGTGGATCTGGCCGAATACAAGCGCCGCCAGGCCGCGCCCGGCCCGCGTATCACCCCGCGCAATTTCGGCAAGGATCGGCGATATCCCATCACCAACAAGTACCGTCCCGAAGGAGACCTTCCATGAAGAAAATCGAAGCCATCATCAAACCCTTCAAGCTCGACGAAGTGCGCGAGGCCTTGTCGGAAATTGGCGTCACTGGCCTCACCGTCACCGAGGTCAAGGGCTTCGGCCGTCAAAAGGGTCACACCGAACTCTATCGGGGGGCTGAATACGTCGTCGATTTCCTGCCCAAGATCAAGCTCGAACTGGTCATTGCCGACAGCCTGGTCGATCGCGCCATGGATGCGATCGTCACCGCGGCCCGCACCGGCAAGATTGGCGACGGCAAGATTTTCGTCAGCACCATGGAGCAGGTCGTCCGTATTCGCACGGGGGAATCGGGCGAGGCGGCGATCTGAGCCTGTAATAAAAGCACCCCGCGCGAGGCGGGGTGAAGAGGAAGCGCTGCGCTTTCGTCGGAGAAAACGTTACGGGTGGATCAGATCTGGAACTGCACCCCGATGACGAACTTGTCGACATCGGTATCGGGAGCCGGGCGGTCGTCCTCGGTTTTGGACCAGAAAGCAGACACGCGGGCATTGTGGCCCTTGATCACGTAATTGAAGCCTACGTCGAGCACGTCGATGTTCGAGTTGGAGAGTTCACGGTCGAAGCTCTGGTAGCGGACGAAGGGTTGCAGCTGTCCGATGCCAATCTTGCTTGGAAACAGGAACGCAGCGGTCGCCAGATAACCCTTGCCCTCGACCAGGCCGCCGACGTTGTCGTTGGGCCCGGCTGCCGGGCAGACGGGTGACCCGGGTTCGCCGCTGCCGCAATCTGCAATGCCGTCCAGGTCGTAGTCGTAATAAGCGCCCTCCAGTGTCAGCAATCCGCCGCCAGCCAGTTTCTTCTCCATCAGCACGTCGATGTTCATGCCGGTGTAATCGGCCGAGGCGCCTGCCACGCCTACGCCATCGCTCTGGAACATACCGGCAATGCCCACCGTGAGAATGTCCTTGCCGTAATACGTGCTACCCGTATAGTAGGCCGGTGCGGGCTCGGCTTCCCAGAACGCGTAGGCCAGACGTCCGGCGTAGAGAAGTTTGTCCGACTGGTTCGAGCCGCCGGCGACATTGTTGTGCCCCTTGAATGCTCCTGCCACGTAGGTGAGTTTGTTATCCATCAACTTGCCCCACACCTGCACGCCGTTGTCTCGACCGATGGCGAGGTTGGGGTATTGCGAGACCGCGCCGGGGTAATCCCACACGTTCAGATAGAAGGGGCCGTCGAGATTGGCGCGATCGGAAGCGGGCAACATGCGGCCAAACCAGATATTGAATTCCGGCATGGGTTCGTACTGCACGTAGGCGTCCATCACGCGCAGCCCGTCGGGCGTATTGCCGCTGCCGTCTCGCTCGAAGTTGAGCGTGGCCCCCAGGGTTTTCATTACACGCCCACTCATATAGACACGGGTGCTGTTGACCACAAAATCGTTGGATCGGTCGCCGTTGGGCGCGGCATCCTCGACCGATTCGTAACTCAGTCGCAGTCCTGCACCGATGCTGAACGAGGCGTCACCGCCCAGATCGAAGGTGGCGGCGTGTGTACCGAGACTGGCAAAACTCATCATGCAGAGCGCAGCCAGGGGTGAGATGCGGAAACGGGTCATGGATCATCCTTTCTAATGTATACAAAAATGCACTCAACAAACCATGCATGTTTTCCCTTAAGCATATTGTGTGCCATATCATGATCTGGCGATGACAAGCCAGCGCTTGTTAAAGATATTACTAGTGTAAACATAGTTTTGCCCTGGGTTTTGTGCGATAGAACGACGAGAGCGCTGGCGCAGGTTGAACACGCATTTGGTAAATGTGTGCACAAGTAAAGTGCATGAATGCGTGTTCTGATGTATCCAATGGTGCATGCCGTACCTCCATGAAGGGTTTGGTGTGTTCTGGCGATCCAGGCGATTCGCGCGTTTGATATCTATAACCCAATGAAAATAAACATTTATATCTTTCCGCCCTGTTCTGTGTCTGGTTTGTATACAAGAAACCTTAGCCTGGCACGATCGATGCTTGGTGGTGTGCTGAGCGGTTATTGCTCCATATCCATTTTTTCGACGACTTACGAGGTGAAGGATGACGAACAGACGGCAGTTCATACAGAGCGTGGGAGCCCTGGCGGGCATGGCAGCTGTGCCGGGCAGCGTGAAAATGGCGTTCGGTGCCAGCAAGGAGCCGATCAAGGTCGGCATCCTGCATTCGCTGTCGGGCACGATGGCCATTTCGGAAACCGCGCTGAAGAACACCGCGCTCATGACCATCGATTCCATCAACGCCAAGGGCGGCGTGCTGGGGCGCCCCATCGTGCCGGTGGTGGTGGACCCGGCTTCGAACTGGCCGCTGTTTGCGGAAAAAGCCCGGCAGCTCATTACCCAGGACAAGGTGTCGGCCGTGTTCGGCTGCTGGACCTCGGTATCGCGGAAATCGGTGCTGCCCGTGTTCGAGGAACTGAACAGCCTGCTCTACTACCCCGTGCAGTACGAAGGCGAAGAGCTGTCGAAGAACGTGTTCTACACCGGTGCGGCACCCAACCAGCAGGCGATTCCGGCGACTGAATACCTGATGAGCAAGGAAGGCGGCAGTGCCAAGAAATTCGTCCTGCTCGGCACCGATTACGTGTATCCGCGCACGACCAACAAGATCCTGCGCGCCTTCCTCAAGTCCAAGGGCGTATCCGAGGCCAACATCATGGAGGAGTACACGCCCTTCGGCCATTCGGACTACCAGACCATCATCGCCAAGATCAAGAAGTTCTCGGCCGGCGCGAAAACCTGCGTGATCTCGACCATCAACGGCGACTCGAACGTTCCGTTCTACAAGGAGCTCGGCAACCAGGGCATCAAGGCGACCGACATTCCGGTGGTCGCGTTCTCGGTGGCGGAGCAGGAGCTCGCCGGCATCGACACCAAGCCGCTCGTCGGGCATCTGGCCGCGTGGAACTACTTCGAGACGATCAAGAACCCGCAGAATGCCGCGTTCGTGAAAATGTGGAAGGACTATGTCCAAGCCAAGAAGCTCAAGGACGCGCCGGTGACGGACGACCCGATGGAGGCGACCTGGATTGGCATTCACATGTGGAAACAGGCCGTGGAGAAAGCCGGCTCGCCCGACGTCGACAAGGTCAGGAAGGCCATGTACGGCCAGACCTTCAAGGCACCGTGCGGATTCACGGTGAAGATGGACGAGACCAACCACCATCTGCACAAGCCGGTGTTCATCGGCGAGATTCGCGCCGACGGCCAGTTCAACACCGTGTGGAAAACCAAGGGCCCGATCCGCGCCCAGCCCTGGAGCCCGTATATCCCGGGTAACGAAGGCAAGCAGAAACTCTGATCCACAACCGGCGCATCCGGCTCTTGTCGGATGCGCCCGCGAATTGAAGCCATGCTGAAATTTATTGTCGGGCTGGCTTTGTGCCTGCCCCTGCTTGCGCGCGCCGCGCTCGATCCGGCGGCGCTTGCGCCCTTCGCGGGCGAAGACTCCTCGGCCAAGGCCGAGGCCGTCACCGCGCTGGCGAATGCACCCGATCCGCAGGTCGACACGCTTTTCAAGGCCCTGTCGGAAGACAGCCTGTTCTATCTACCGGATGGCCAGGTCATCGTGTTCGACGGTGAACGCTATGTCGACGCCGCAAGCGGACAGCCGCTTACAACCGAGCCCGAAGCGCCCGAAGCGGTCATCGTCAACAACGTCGTGCGTGGGGCATTGGAATCGGCCATCGCCTTGCGCGGGCTGGCGGCCGCCGACCCGGCTGCGCGTCTGGCTGCCGCCGATGCCTTGAAAGAGCGCGCCGATCCGAGTTTCCTGCCGGCGCTGGAAGCCGCGCTGGCCCGGGAATCCGATGCGCAGGTCAAGGACGCGCTCTCGCGCACGACGGCCTTGCTTCAACTGGCCAGTCCGGACAAGACGGTCAAGCTCGCCGCCATCGAACGGCTGGCGGCTTCGCGCGACCGCAACATCCGCGAGGCGCTCGCGCCGCTGGCCGAAGCCGAAACTGACCCGGAACTGAAGGCGGCGCTGAAGACCGCGCTCGATGCCATCGACTTCCGGCTGTCGGTCGCCAGTTTCTTCGCCAATGTGTTCTCCGGCCTGTCGCTCGGCAGCATCCTGTTGCTTGCCGCGCTGGGGCTGGCGATCACCTTCGGCCTCATGGGCATCATCAACATGGCGCACGGCGAAATGCTGATGCTCGGCGCCTACAGCACCTATGTCGTGCAGGGCCTGTTCCGCGACCACTTTCCCGGCGCGCTCGACTGGTACCCGCTGGCGGCGCTGCCGGTGGCCTTCATCGTTGCCGCCGGCGTGGGCGCATTGATGGAACGCACGGTCATCCGGCATCTATATGGCCGGCCGCTGGAAACGCTGCTGGCGACCTGGGGCCTGTCGCTGATCCTGATCCAGGCGGTGCGCTCGATTTTCGGGCCGCAGAACGTCGAGGTCGCCAACCCCACGTGGATGTCGGGTGCGCTCGATGTCTACGGCGTGGTGCTGCCGTACAACCGGCTCGCCATCATCGCGTTTGCCTTCTTCGTGCTGGCCATCGTCTGGTTTGCGCTCAACCGCACGCGCATGGGCCTGTATGTGCGCGGCGTGATGCAGAACCGGCCGATGGCAGACGCCATCGGCGTGCCCACCGCACGGGTCGACATGATGGCCTTCGCGCTCGGCTCCGGCATCGCCGGCCTGGGCGGCGTCGCGCTTTCGCAAATCGGCAACGTCGGCCCCGAACTCGGACAGGCTTACATCATCGATTCCTTCATGGTCGTCGTGCTGGGCGGAGTAGGGCAGCTCGCCGGCACGGTGGTCGCGGCGATCGGCCTGGGCGAAATCAACAAGTTCCTCGAACCCTATGCGGGTGCGGTGCTCGGCAAGATCGCGGTGCTCGTGCTCATCATTCTCTTCATCCAGAAACGGCCGTCCGGCCTGTTCGCGCTGAAGGGTAGGAGTGCCGACGCATGACCGAACGCCGCCTGTTTTCTCCGCTCGGCTGGACGCTGTTTGCGATCATCGTGGTGCTCGGCCTCACCATGCCGCTGCTGCATGTGTGGGTGCCCGAAGGCCACACGCTGCATGTGTCGGCGTACATGCTCACCCTGGTCGGCAAGATTCTCTGCTACGCCGCGGTCGCGCTGGCGATGGATCTGGTGTGGGGCTACGCCGGCATCCTCTCGCTCGGCCACGGCCTGTTCTTCGCGCTGGGCGGCTACGCCTTCGGCATGTATCTCATGCGCGAAATCGGCCGCGAAGGCCAGTACCAGAGCGACCTGCCGGATTTCATGGTGTTCCTCGACTGGAAGGAACTGCCCTGGTACTGGGTGGGCACCGAGCATTTCCTGTGGGCCTTGTTTCTCGTGGTCGCCGTGCCCGGGATCGTCGCCTTCGTGTTCGGCTGGTTCGCTTTCCGCTCGCGCATCAAGGGTGTGTATTTCTCCATCATCACGCAGGCGCTCACCTTCGCCGCGATGCTGCTGTTCTTCCGCAACGACACGGGCTTCGGCGGCAACAACGGCTTCACCGACTTCAAGCGCATCCTCGGTTTTCCGATTGCCGCGCCGGAAACGCGCGCCGTGCTGTTCGCGCTCACCGTCGTCTACGTCGCGGGCATCCTCGTGTTCTGCCGCTGGCTCACGCAGAGCAAGTTCGGCCGCGTGCTTGCGGCGATTCGCGACGCCGAATCGCGCACCATGTTCGTGGGCTACGATCCGCTGCCGTACAAGCTCGGCGTGTGGACGCTCTCCGCCGTGCTGTGCGGCATCGCCGGTGCACTCTACGTGCCGCAGGTCGGCATCATCAACCCGTCCGAAATGTCGCCCGCCAACTCCATTGAAATCGCCATCTGGGCCGCCATCGGCGGACGCGGCACGCTGATTGGCCCGCTCATTGGTGCGGGTGTGGTGAACGGCGCGAAAAGCTGGTTCACCGTGAGTTTTCCCGACCTGTGGCTGTATGTGCTGGGTGCGCTCTTCGTTGTGGCGACGCTGTATCTGCCGCGTGGCATCGTCGGCCTCGTCAGGAGGCGCGGATGAGCGATTACGAGTACGGCAACCGTTGCATCCCGCATCCCTATGCGTTGGTCGGCACGCAGGCGGATTCCGCCAGCGACGCCAGCTATGGCCGCGTGGTCGTGCCCGGCGAAGTCGACGTAACGCACGGCGCGATTCTCTATCTGGAAAGCGTGACCGTCAGCTTCGACGGCTTCAAAGCGCTCAACGACCTTAACCTGTCGGTCGACGACGGCGAACTGCGCTGCATCATCGGCCCCAACGGCGCGGGCAAGACGACGATGATGGACGTGATCACCGGCAAGACGCGGCCCGACGCAGGCACGGTCTACTTCGGCCAGACCATCGACCTCACGCGGCTGAACGAGGTGGCGATCGCGCATGCCGGCATCGGCCGCAAGTTCCAGAAGCCCACCGTGTTCGAGAATCTGTCGGTATTCGAGAACCTCGAACTCGCGTTGAAGATGGACAAGCGCGCGTGGAAAAGCCTCTTTGCCAAACTGAACGGCGAGCAGCGCGACCGCATCGACGAGGTGCTCGCCACCATCAAGCTCAGCGAGGCGGCGCATGGCCCGGCCGGCCGCCTCTCGCACGGCCAGAAACAATGGCTGGAAATCGGCATGCTGCTGGCGCAGTCGCCGCGCGTGCTGCTGCTGGACGAACCGGTCGCCGGCATGACCGACCAGGAAACGGCGGAAACCGCCGAGCTGTTCCTGTCGCTGAAAGGCAAGCACACGCTGATCGTGGTGGAGCACGACATGGATTTCATCAACACCATCGCCCACACCGTCACCGTGCTGCACGAAGGCCATGTACTTGCAGAGGGCGACATGGCGACGGTGCAGAACGACCCGAAGGTCATCGAAGTGTATCTGGGGCGCTGACCATGCTGAAAGCCGAAACCCTCGACCAGTACTACGGCGGCAGCCAGATCCTGCGCGGTGTCTCGCTGGAGGTGCCACCCGGCAAAGTCACCGTGCTGCTGGGCCGCAACGGCGTGGGCAAGACCACGCTGCTCAAATGCCTGATGGGGGCGCTGCCGGTGAAAGCCGGGCGCATGCATCTCTTCGACGAGGACGTGACCCGCCTCAAGCCGCACCAGCGCGCGCGCCGGGGGCTCGGCTACGTGCCGCAGGGGCGCGACATCTTCGGGCGGCTGACCGTGCGCGAAAACCTGCTCATGGGGCTGGCCGCCAATCCTGCGGCAAAGAGTATCCCCGACGACATCTTCGAGCTGTTTCCCGTGCTGAAAACCATGCTCCACCGGCGCGGCGGCGATCTCTCCGGCGGGCAGCAACAGCAGTTGGCCATCGGCCGCGCGCTTGCCGCCGGGCCGAAATATCTCATCCTCGACGAGCCGACCGAGGGCATCCAGCCGTCGATCATCAAGGACATCGGCCGCGTCATCACCCTGCTCGCCGAGCGCGGCATGGGCATCCTGCTGGTCGAGCAGTACTACGACTTCGCCGAGGAACTGGCCGATTTTTATGCCGTGATGCAGCGCGGCGAAATCCTGCGTGCGGGCCGGGGTGAAACCATGCCGCGGGACGGCATCCGGCAACTGGTCGCCATTTGAAGAAGGACGGATTTTGATGTTCAACAAGGTTCTGGTCGCCAACCGTGGGGAAATTGCATACCGCATCATCCGCACCCTGAAGAAAATGGGTGTGGCCAGCGTGGCGGTGTATTCCGAGGCGGATCGCGGCGCGCCGCATGTGCGCCATGCCGACGAAGCGGTCTGCATCGGCCCGGCCGCAGCGGCGCAAAGCTATCTCGACAGCGAGGCCATCCTCGCCGCCTGCCACGCCACCGGCGCGCAGGCGGTGCATCCCGGCTACGGATTCCTGTCCGAGAACATGGCCTTCGCCCGCGCCTGCGAGGCCGCCGGGATTGCCTTTCTCGGCCCCACACCCGAGCAGGTCGAAGCCTTTGGCCTGAAGGACCGCGCCCGTGCCGTGGCCGAAGCGGCCGGCGTGCCGCTGCCGCCGGGCAGCGGCCTGCTTGACAGCGTAGAGGACGCGGTGGCAGCGGCGGGCCGCGTCGGCTTTCCGGTCATGGTCAAGGCGGTGGCGGGCGGCGGCGGCATCGGCATGCAGGCGGTGAGCGACCCGGCCGAACTGCCCGAGGTGTTCGCCCGCGTGAAGCGCCTGGCGGCGCAGTATTTCAGGAACGACGGCGTGTATCTGGAGCGCCTCATCACACGCGCGCGCCACATCGAGGTACAGATCTTCGGCGACGGCGAACGCGTGGTGGCGGTCGGCGACCGCGACTGTTCGGTGCAGCGGCGCAACCAGAAGGTGCTGGAGGAAACGCCGGCCCCCGGCCTGTCGGACGAACAGCGCCGCGCGCTCTACGCGGCGGCGGAAAAACTCGGCGCGGCGGTGGGCTATCGCTCGGCCGGCACGGTGGAATTCGTCTACGACGTCGAGCGCAGCGAGTTCTACTTTCTGGAAGTGAATACCCGGCTGCAGGTCGAGCACTGCGTCACCGAGGAAGTGACGGGACTTGACCTGGTGGAGTGGATGGTGCGCGTGGGCGCAGGCGAAAAGTTGCCCGCCGCATGGCCGGTGCCGTCATCGGGCGCGGCGATCGAAGCGCGCATTTACGCCGAAGACCCGGCGCGCGACTTCCAGCCCTGCGCCGGCAAACTCACCGAGGTGCGCTACCCCGAGGGCGTGCGCGTGGACGGCTGGGTGGAGGCGGGCACCGAGGTGACGTCGAACTACGACCCGCTGCTCGCCAAACTCATCGTCAAGGGCAGCGACCGCGCCGATGCGGTGGCGAAGCTCGCGGCGGCGCTTGCGGCTACGCGCATCGCCGGCATCCAGACCAACCTCGGCTATCTGGCGGCGATTGCCGACGCGCCGGATTACCGCGCCGGCGGCGTCACCACGAAATGGCTCAACGGCCTCGCGTACACGCCCGACGCCATTGAAGTCGTCGAGCCCGGCACCTACACGACGGTGCAGGACTGGCCCGGACGGCTCGGCCTGTGGCACATCGGCGTGCCGCCGTCGGGGCCGATGGATCACTTCGCGCTGCGCGCCGCCAACCGCTGCGTCGGCAACGCGGAGGGCGCGGCCGCGCTCGAATGCACGGTGATCGGCCCCACGCTGAAATTCCATCGCGATGCCTGCGTGGCGCTCGCCGGTGCCGACATGGGCGCGACGCTCGACGAGGTGCCGGTGCCGCTGTGGCAGGGCGTCGCCGTGAAGGCGGGCCAGGTGTTGAAGCTCGGCAGCGTGCAGGGGCCGGGCGCGCGCACCTATCTCGCGGTGCAGGGCGGCTTCGACGTGCCGGCGTATCTCGGCTCGCGCGCGACCTTTGTTCTCGGCGGCTTCGGCGGGCAT
>JAIWOS010000231.1 GCA_020217265.1 Thiobacillus sp.
TGGCGGTGGGCACGACCAGCCTGCGCGCGCGGGAGGCCGCCGCGCAAGGCGGCACACTGCGTGCGGGCAGCGACGAGACCGACATCTTCATCACGCCCGGCTACGCCTTCAAAATCGTCGACGCGCTCATCACCAATTTCCACCTGCCGAAGTCGACCCTGCTGATGCTGGTATCGGCCTTCGCCGGGTTCGACGTCATCCGCGCCGCCTACGCCCACGCCATTCAAAACCGCTATCGCTTCTTCAGCTACGGCGACGCGATGCTCCTGGAACGCCTGCCATGAAATTCGAACTGCTCGCCACCGACGGCGCCGCCCGCCGCGGCCGCCTGCACCTCGCGCACGGCACGGTGGAAACGCCGGTCTTCATGCCGGTGGGCACCTACGGCACGGTCAAGGCGATGTCGCCCGTTGAGCTCACCGGCATCGGCTTCGAGATGCTGCTCGGCAACACCTTCCACCTGTGGCTGCGGCCGGGGCTGGAAGTGATCGAAACTTTCGGCGGCCTGCACCGCTTCATGGGCTGGGACAGACCCATCCTCACCGACTCCGGCGGCTTTCAGGTATTCAGCCTCGGCAAACTGCGCAAGATCACTGAAGACGGCGTGAAGTTCGCTTCGCCGATCAACGGCGACCGCCTCTTTCTCACGCCGGAAATCTCGATGCAGATCCAGCGCACGCTCAATTCGGACATCGTCATGATCTTCGACGAGTGCACGCCCTACCCCGCCAGCGAACGCGAGGCCGCCGACTCCATGCGACTCTCGCTGCGCTGGGCCGAACGCTCGAAAGCCGCGCACGCGGGCAACCCCAACGCGCTGTATGGCATCGTGCAGGGCGGCATGTACGAAGGCCTGCGCGACGAATCGGCGCGCGCACTCATCGGCATGGACTTCGACGGCTACGCGATCGGCGGCCTGAGCGTCGGCGAACCCAAGGACGACATGCGGCGCATCCTCGCCCACACCGCGCCGCAGTTGCCCGCCGACAAGCCGCGCTACCTGATGGGCGTGGGCACGCCGTCGGATCTGGTCGCCGCCGTGGCTGCCGGCATCGACCAGTTCGACTGCGTGCTGCCGACGCGCAATGCGCGCCACGGCATCCTCTTCACCCGCCGCGGCGAGCTGCGCATCCGCAACGCGCGCTGGAAGAACGACCCGGCGCCCATCGACCCCGAGTGCGACTGCCACGCCTGCACGCATTTTTCCCGCGCCTACCTGCATCACCTGATCCGCGCCAATGAAATCCTCGGCGCGCGGCTCGCCACGACGCACAACCTGCATTACTACCACCGGCTGATGGCGGGCATCCGCACGGCCATCGAGGCCGGCCGCTACGCCGATTTCGCCGCCGCCTTCAGCGCCGAGCAGAGCCGGGGCTGGTAACACGCTAGCCGCGCCGGCCGCCGTGTAGAATCCCGGACGCGGAGCCTCGTCACACAATAAAAAATATCCAGTTCCAAGGGGAGACCATGTCCAATACCAAGCAGTACCCGATGCAGTTCACCGGCACCGGCGGCGAGTATTTCGTCATCTGGATCGTCAACATCGCGCTCACGCTCGTCACGCTGGGCATCTATTCGGCCTGGGCCAAGGTGCGCACGCTGCGCTGGTTCTACGGCCACACCCTGCTCGACGGCCAGGCGTTTTCCTATCTCGCCACGCCGCTGCAGGTACTCAAGGGCCGGCTGATCGCTCTGGCGGCGCTGGTGGCGTATTACGCCGCGTCGTACTTCGCGCCGCTGCTGGCGGGACTGCTGCTCGTCGCCTTCTTCATCGCCATGCCGTGGATCGTGGTGTCGAGCCTGCGCTTCCGCGCCCGCATGAGCGCCTACCGCGGACTGCGCTTCGACTTCACCGGACGCATCGGCGAGGCGGCGGTCATCTACGTCCTGCTGCCGCTCTTGATCCTGCCCACGCTCGGCCTGATCCTGCCGTACATGGCCTACCGCCAGGTCCGCTTCATCGCCGGCAACACGGTGTACGGGCAAACCGCCGCGCGCTATCGCGGCACGCTCCAGCCCTTCTGGGGCGTGTATCTGCTCGCCTTCGCCCTCATGCTCGTGCCCGTCGCCGTCATCGCCTACGGCATCTCTCAGCTCATCGCCATGCAGACGGCCGGCATCCCCAGGGAAATCGCCGGCCCCGCCGCCGCCGGCAGCATCGGCCTGGGCGCGCTGCTGTTCTACCTCATGCTCCCGGTCGTCGGCGCCATGATCATGGCGCGCACCGCCAACCTGTTTTACAACGCCACCGAACTGGGCCCGGTCGGCTTCGATTGCCGCCAGCGCGCGCGCGACCTGATCTGGATTTACCTGTCGAACCTGATCCTGATCGCGCTCACCCTCGGCATCTTCATTCCCTGGGCCAAGGTACGCCTGGCGCGCTACCGCGCGGGCCGTCTCACGGTGAGCGGGCCGCAGGACCTGGGGCAGTTCGTCGCCGGCCAGCAGCAGGGCAGCACCGCCACCGGCGCCGAAATGGCCGACCTGTTCGACCTCAATATCGGGCTGACGTGACGCCGTTTGCCGGCGACCTGTTCGACGGCCACACCTCGCGCGCGCATCCGGTGTCCGCCTGGCTCGACGCCGGGCGTTTGCGCATCGAGGGCGACGGCATCGCGCTCGCCGTCCCGCTCGCGGGCGTCGAGGTCG
>JAIWOS010000097.1 GCA_020217265.1 Thiobacillus sp.
TCGCCGCCGCGATGGGGGCCATGCCCGGTGCCGCGATGCAGTCGGCTGCAGGCGAAGCCGGCCGGGTCGTGCGTCTGGGCGCTGACAAGTTCGTGCTGGCGCTGCGCCCCGAGCGCGCCGAAGCCGTGTGGCTCGCGCTCAGGTCCGCTGCCACGCCGGTCGGCGCGCCGGTGTGGGACTGGCTGCGAATCAACGCCGGCATTCCGATGATCGTCGCCGCCACGCAGGAGCAGTTCGTGCCGCAAATGGTGAACTACGAGGCGCTGGGCGGCGTGAGCTTCCAGAAGGGCTGCTACCCCGGTCAGGAAATCGTCGCGCGCAGCCAGTATCTGGGCAAGATGAAGCGCCGCATGTTCCTCGCCCACGTCGAGACACCGGCCGCGCCCGGCGACAGCCTGTACAGCGACGACCTGGGCGGCCAGGCCAGCGGCACGGTGGTCAACGCCGCGCCGGCACCGACCGGCGGCTACGACCTCCTGGCGGTGGCGCAGGTGGAGAGCGCACGCAGCCAGCAGCTGCACCTCGGCCAGCCGGACGGCGCCGCGCTGACGCTGAAAACGCTGCCCTACAGCGTGCCCGAATAAGCAGTGCGCGACGCCTACGTCTACTACCGCATTGTCCCCGCGCTCGCGGCTGAAACCGCGCGCTGCGTCGCCGCGCTGCTGGTCGCCATGGCGCCGCATTGCACCCGGCCGCCGCGCCTGATGCAGCGCTGCGACGACCCCGATACCTGGATGGAAATCTACGAAGGCATCGCCGACTGGCCAGCCTTCTCGGCGGCCTTGCATCGATGCGTCGCCGAAACCCGGAGCGCTGCCGGCGTCATCGGCGGCCGGCAGCTCGAATGCTTTTGCCCGCGCGACGCTGCGCGATAAAAAAGCCGGGCGAGCCCGGCTTTTTTATCGCTGCCCCGGTCACTTCCTGACCATGACCTTCTCGACCCAGCCCTCGCCGTCCTGTCCCTGCACGGAAATGAAGCCGTCCTTGTCCTTGCCGGTGTAGATGACTTCCTCCCCCTTGCCCAGCGTGGCCACCACTTTCGACGACTTGCTCGGCTGCGCGTAGACCTTCAGGCCGGCGATCTTGCCGGTGACTGCGTCGCCTTCCTCGAATACCACGCCGGCCTTGGTCGGCTGGCCCGACGCGCCCTTGAGATTGATATCCTGCCGCGCCAGTTGCGGGTTGTTGCGGATGGACTGGACGATGTTGTTCCAGTTGTCCAGGTAGCTGGCCGCGATGACCTTGCCTTCCGGCGTGCTGGTGTACGCGCCCAGTCCGCCGGCCGCGCCGCCGCCGACCAGCAGGCCACCGACGCTCCAGTCGGTTTTTTCGGCGGTGCCGGTGGCCGACGCGATTTGCAGCGAGGTGCGCGAATCGGAGAGGATCATCGTGGTCTGCGCCGACTTGAACTTGAGGCCGGCCGCCACCAGCCCGGCCGCCGCACCGAACACGCCGAGCCCGCCCAGCGCACCGCCGATCCCGCCGGAATCCTTGCTGGAAAACACCGCGTCGGGCGTCAACACGTAGTCGGCGGTGACCATCTGGCCCTTGCCCATGTTGGAGCCCTTGCGCAATTCGCCGGATTCCGCAAGCTGGCGTTCCTGCATCAGGTTGGACATGGCGCGGCCGCGCTCGACCAGCACGAAGCAGTTGGACTGCTGCACCATCATGCGGATGAGGCCGGTCGGCGATTGCAGGCCGTATTGCAGCAGATGCGAGATCACCGCATCCTGCGGTTCGACCACGGCCAGCGTGCCGTAGGGCTTGTCGCACTTTTCCAGCTGCTTGGATTCGCCCTTGGCGCCGTCGGGACCGGCGGAGCCTGAAGGCTGGCCTTCTTCCTTTTTGCTGCCGCCCAGCTTGAAATCGAACAGGCCGGCGTAGACCGGATTGGTCGCCTGGGTCAGGAACAGACCAGCGACGAGCGCGTGTGCAATGGTTTTCATGTCGAACCCCCTTGTTATCAGTGCCTAAATTGAAAATATAACCCCAACGGCGCCCGGCACAAGACCGCAGCTTGGATTTTCAGGCACGGGAGCTATAAAAGTTGAAGCCAATCCAAGGAGATCATCATGCTGGACATCAACAAATGGGTCACCCAGGAACACGCCGATCCCGACACACGCGGCCATCTCTACGAACTAGACCCGTGGAGCGAAGCGCAGGCCATCGAAATGGCGCGCGCCGACGGGCTGGAACTGACCGACGAGCATCTCGGCATCATCCGTTATCTGCGCGACTGCTATGCGGACCATGGCGGCACGATCAGCGCCCGCGCGCTGATGAGCAGCCTGGAAGAGGAATTTGCCGGCATGGGGGGACATCGGCACCTGTACAGCCTGTTCCCTCGCGGGCCGATCGCGCAGGCCACACGCTACGCCGGACTGCCGATGCCGCCGGGCACCCGCGACCCGTCGTTCGGCACCACGCACTGAACCTCAGTCGATTTCTTCGACCGGCACCCGCGCCGCCAGCGCGCACAATAATTCGTAGCTGATAGTGCCGGCGGCAGCGGCGACGGCATCGACCGGCACGGCTTCCCCCCACAATTCCACCGGGCTGCCCAGCCCGGCCTGCGGGCAATCGCTCAGGTCGACGCACAGCATGTCCATCGACACTCGCCCCAAGGTGCGCGTGGTCTGCCCGCAGACCGCAATCGGCGTGCCGGTCGGCGCAAGTCGCGGATAGCCGTCGGCATAACCGCAGGCGACCACGCCCACCCGCGTCGTCCGCTCGGCACGGAATAGCTGGCCATAACCCACGCCCTCACCAGGTTGAAGCGTCTGCACCGCAATCACTTCGGATTCCAGCCGCATCGCCGGGCGCAAGCCCAGATCGGATGCTGTCTGATCGGCGAAAGGCGACGAACCGTAGAGCATGATGCCGGGCCGCACCCAGTCGCCAAGCGATTCGGGATAGCGCAGCAGCGCGGCTGAATTGGCGCTGCTCCAGGGCAGCCCGTAAGCCGCCAGCTCGGCCAGGAAAGGCCGCAGTTGCCAGTCCACGCCAGCCGGCTCGTCGGCCTGGGCAAAATGCGTCATCAGGTTAAGGTCCGCCACGCCACGCATCTGGCGCACGCGCTGCACGATTTCCCGATGCCCGGCCAGTGGAAACCCCAGGCGGTGCATGCCGCTGTCAAACTTGAGGAAAACAGTGAGCGGCCGCGAAGGGGGGGCGCGTTCCAGCCAGTCGAGCTGGGCGCTGTGGTGCAGCACCGGCCACAGGCCGAGCTCGGCGCAGGCGGCAACCTCGTCGGGGCTGAAGATGCCTTCGAGCAACAGGATCGGCTGTTCGACCCCCATCTGACGAAGATTGGCGGCTTCCTCCAGCGTCAGCACGGCAAAGCCGTCCGCCGCCGCGAACGCGCGGCGCGCCCGCGACAGGCCGTGCCCGTAGGCATTGGCCTTTACCACGGCGAAGACGCTTGCGCTGCCGGCGTACCGGCGCGCCGCGCGCAGGTTGTGCGCCATGGCGCCTGTGGAAATCCGCGCCTTGATCGGCCGCATCGGCTCAGTAGGAACCCGGCTGCGCCAGCGATTCGAAGCGCGTATATTCGCCCAGGAAAGCCAGCGGCACCATGCCGATGGGGCCGTTGCGCTGCTTGCTGATGATGATCTCGGCGCGGCCCTTGTCCTGGGTGTCGGGGTTGTAGACCTCGTCGCGATAGATGAAGAGGATGACGTCGGCGTCCTGTTCGATGGCGCCGGATTCACGCAGGTCGGACATCACGGGCCGCTTGTTAGGCCGTTGCTCGAGCGAGCGGTTCAACTGCGACAGCGCGATCACCGGCACGTGCAGTTCCTTGGCCAGGCTTTTGAGCGCACGCGAGATTTCCGAGATTTCGGTCGCGCGGTTCTCGCCGTTGCCGCTGCCGGCCATGAGCTGCAGGTAGTCGATGATGATGAGGCCGAGCTTGCCGCATTGCCGCATCAGGCGCCGCGCGCGCGCGCGCAGTTCGAGCACGTTGAGGCCCGGTGTCTCGTCGATGAACACCGGTGCGTCGTTGAGCTTGCCGAGCGCATAGGTCAGCCGCTGCCAGTCGTCCTCGCCGAGCTTGCCGGTGCGCAAGCGGTGCTGGTCGAGCTTGCCGACCGAACCGATCATCCGCATCACCAGTTGCGCGCCGCCCATTTCCATCGAGAACACCGCCACCGGCAGGCCGGTATCGAGCGCGACGTTCTCGCCGATGTTGATCGAGAACGCCGTCTTGCCCATCGACGGCCGGCCGGCGACGATGATGAGATCGCCGGGCTGCAGGCCCGAGGTTTTCTGGTCGAGGTCGTGGAAACCGGTCGGCACGCCGGTGACGCCGGAATCGTTGTCGCGGTGGTAGAGCTCGTCGATGCGCTCGACGACTTCCTTCAGGAGCGGCTTGATTTCGGTGAACCCGGCCTGGCCGCGGTTGCCGGATTCGGCGATCTCGAAAATCTTGGCCTCGGCTTCGTCGAGCAATTGCGAGGCGGGCCTGCCTGCCGGCGCGTAGGCACTGTCGGCAATGCTCGTCGCAACCTCGGCCAGCCGGCGCATCACCGCGCGCTCGCGCACGATCTCGGCGTAGCGGCGGATGTTGGCCGCCGACGGCGTGTTGTTCGCCAACGCCACAATGTAGGCCAAGCCGCCCACGCTTTCGAGCTCGCCCAGGCTTTGCAGCGCCTCGGCCACGGTCACTGCGTCGGCCGGACGGTTCTCGGCGATCTGGCGGACGATCGCCTTGAGGATCTGGCGATGGTCCTGTCGATAGAAATCGGCCTCGGACACCACATCGCCGATGCGATCCCAGGCGCCGTTGTCGAGCAGCAAGCCGCCGAGCACGGCCTGCTCGGCTTCGAGCGAGTGCGGCGGCAGACGCATCTGCGCGAGCTGCGGGTCGGTCTGAGCGTTCAAGGGATGAATGGCGGCCATGGCAGGATTCTAGTCTTGCGGCCCGCCCCCACCAAGGGACAAGCCTGTGGACAAACGGTGGGCAGCGGGGAACAACTCGCCATGAAAAAAAGGAGCCCGCGGGCTCCTTTTTTTTTTCTGGCACGTCGACGGGCTTAGTGCTCGCCAACCACCGTCACGGTGATGTTGGCAACCACGTCATGGTGCAGGCCCAGTACCACCGGGTACTCGCCGGCAGCCTTGAACGGGCCGTCAGGCAGGCGCACGTCCGCTTTCGCCACTTCGTGGCCCAGGGCTTTCAGCGCGTCGGCGATGTCGGCGTTGGTCACCGAACCGAACAGGCGGCCGTCGACACCGGCCTTCTGGGTGATCGTCACGCAGACGCCTTCGAGCTTTTCACCGCGACGCTGCGCGTCGGCCAGCTTCTCGGCGGCAATGCGCTCGAGCTCGGCCTTCTGCGCCGCGAAAGCTTCCAGGTTGGCCTGCGTGGCGCGGCGCGCGCGCCCAGTCGGAATCAGGAAGTTGCGGGCGTAGCCGTCCTTCACTTTCACCACGTCGCCCAGGTTGCCCAGGTTGACGACCTTGTCCATCAGAATCACTTGCATGGTCGTCTCCTCAATGCAGGTCGGTATACGGCATGAGCGCCAGGAAGCGCGCACGCTTGATCGCGGTGCCAAGCTGGCGCTGGTAGTGCGCCTTGGTGCCGGTGATGCGCGCGGGGATGATGCGGCCGTTTTCGGCGATGAATTCCTTCAGCACGTCGACGTCCTTGTAATCCACCTCGACAACTTTTTCAGCCGTGAAGCGGCAGAACTTGCGACGCTTGAAGAGACCGCGATTGCCGCTGTCGCGGCGCTTGTTGGCGAACTTGCCGCCGGATTTACCACCCATGGGACGGGCCATGATTCATTCCTTTTCGATTCGGTTCACAATCAGGATCAACTGCCGGCTGTTCACGCTGCGCCGGTTCAACGCGCCTTCCAGTTTCACTTGCGTCCCGCTCGCCAGTTGGGCCAGTTGGGCGGCGAGCGTTCCGCTCGCCTGCACCGTCAACTCGCATTCCACCTGCCGGGCCTGGCCTGCGACGGAGAGACTGCTTCGGTGATGCAACACTGCCTCCGCAATCGGAACGCCGGCCGGGCTGTAACGTACGGGATCAACCTGGATGAGGACGCCGCCGATGAGCAGCCGGTTCACTCATTCAACCCGGTGCGCTCAGGCCGCGGCCGGCGCTTCGGTAACGGCCTCGGGCTTGGCGCTGTCGAGCAGGTCGCGCGCCTTCTCTTCCTTCATCATCGGCGAGGCGGTGGTGACCGCGGCGTCGCGCTTGATGGTCAGATGGCGCAGCACGGCGTCGTTGAACTTGAAGCCGTGTTCGAGCTCTTCCAGGGTTTCCTGGTCGCACTCGATGTTCATCAGCACGTAGTGGGCCTTGTGGACTTTCTGGATCGGGTAGGCCATCTGGCGGCGGCCCCAGTCTTCCAGGCGGTGGATGTTGCCGCCGCGCGTGGTGATGTTGGCCTTGTAGCGCTCGATCATTGCGGGCACCTGCTCGCTCTGGTCGGGATGGACGATAAATACGATTTCGTAATGCCGCATCGGTATCCTTTCGGGTCAGCCCCCCGCTGCGGTGCGGTGGAGCAAGGGTTGAAATAAAACTCCCCGGCAAGGCGGGGAGCGCGAATCATACGCGTTTTCCCTGAAAAATCAATCCGGTGTCGTACTCCGGCTTCAGATCACGCAATCCACGTAGTACTTGCCGTCTTCGGCGTTCTCGACCAGACCGTGCACGTCGGTTTCGAAACCGGGGAATTTTTCGTTGAACTCGCGGGTGAACTGGAGATAGCGCACGATCGTTGCGTTGAACCGCTCGCCGGGAATGAGCAGCGGAATGCCGGGCGGGTACGGCGTCACCAGCATGGCGGTGATGCGGCCCTCGAGCTTGTCGATTTCGACCCGCTCGATCTCGCGGTGCGCCATTTTGGCGAACGCATCCGCCGGCCTCATCGCCGGGGCCATTTCCGACAGGTACATCTCGGTGGTCAGACGCGCCACGTCGTTGGCCTTGTAGATGGCGTGGATCTGCTCGCACAGATCCTTGAGGCCGATTTTCTCGTAGCGCGCGTGCTTTTCGACGAAGTCCGGCAGCACGCGCCACAGCGGCTGGTTCTCGTCGTAGTCCGACTTGAACTGCTGCAGGGCGGTGACCAGCGTGTTCCAGCGGCCCTTGGTGATGCCGATGGTGAACATGATGAAGAACGAGTACAGCCCGGTCTTCTCGACGATGACGCCGTGCTCGGCCAGATACTTGGTGACGATCGCCGCCGGAATGCCCCAGTCGGCAAAGGCGCCGTCGACATCGAGCCCCGGCGTGATGACCGTGGCCTTGATCGGGTCGAGCATGTTGAAGCCGGGCGCGAGGTTGCCGAACTCGTGCCAGCGGTCGTTGGCCGACAGCATCCAGTCCTCGCGCTCGCCGATGCCCTCTTCCGCCAGCTTGTCGGGGCCCCACACCTGGAACCACCAGGAATCGCCGAACTCCTCGTCGACCTTGCGCATGGCGCGGCGGAAATCCAGTGCCTCGGTGATCGATTCCTCGACCAGGGCGGTGCCGCCGGGCGGTTCCATCATCGCCGCCGCGATGTCGCACGAGGCGATGATCGCGTACTGCGGGCTGGTGGACATGTGCATCAGGTAGGCTTCGTTGAAGCGGTGGAAATCGAGTTTGCGGTTCTCGGCGTCCTGCACCAGGATTTGCGAGGCCTGGCTCAAACCGGCGAGCAGCTTGTGTGTGGATTGCGTGGCGAACACCAGCGCGTTCTCGGCACGCGGGCGGTTTTTGCCGATGGCGTGCATTCCGCGATAGAAATCGTGGAAGGTCGCGTGCGGCAGCCAGGCTTCGTCGAAATGCAGGGTGTCGATGGTGTCGCCGAGCAGTTCCTTGATCATGTCGACGTTGTAGAGGATGCCGTCGTAGGTCGATTGCGTGATGGTGAGGATGCGCGGCCCGCCCTTGGCATCCTTGGCGAAGGGGTGCGCGTCGATCTTCTTCTGGATGTTTTCCGGCCTGAATTCGTCGAGCGGGATCGGGCCGATGATGCCGTAGTGGTTGCGCGTGGGCGTGAGGAAGATCGGGATCGCGCCGCACATCATGATCGAATGCAGGATCGACTTGTGGCAGTTGCGGTCGACCACGACAATATCGCCCGCCGCGACGTTGGCGTGCCACACCATCTTGTTCGACGACGAGGTGCCGTTGGTCACGAAGAAGAGATGATCGCAGTTGAAGATGCGCGCGGCATTGCGTTCGGAGGCGGCCACCGGCCCGGTGTGGTCGAGCAGCTGGCCGAGTTCATCCACGGCATTGCAGACATCGGCACGCAGCAGGTTCTCGCCGAAGAACTGGTGGAACATCTGGCCGATGGGCGACTTGAGAAACGCGACACCGCCCGAGTGGCCGGGGCAGTGCCAGGAATACGAACCATCCGCCGCATAGTGCGTGAGCGCGCGGAAAAACGGCGGCACCAGCGAATCGAGATAGGCACGCGCCTCGCGCAGGATGTAGCGCGCGAGAAACTCCGGCGTGTCCTCCAGCATGTGGATGAAGCCGTTCAGCTCGCGCAGGATGTCGTTGGGAATGTGGCGCGCGGTGCGCGTTTCGCCATGCAGGAAAATGGGAATTTCGGCGTTGCGGAACCGCACTTCTTCGACGAAGGCGCGCAATTTCTGCAGGGCGCTGTCGGTGTCTTCGTCGCTGCCCGCCAGTTCCTCGTCGTCGATCGACAGGATGAACGCCGAGGCGCGTGCCTGCTGCTGGGCGAACGAGGTCAGGTCGCCATAATTCGTGACGCCGAGGACTTCCATCCCCTCCTTCTCGATCGCCGCGGCGAGGGTGCGGATGCCCAGTCCGGAAGCGTTCTCGGACCGGAAATCTTCGTCGATGATGACAACGGGAAAGCGGAAGCGCATGGCGGCTCCTGGAAAAGGCCCTGATAAAAGCGCGGATTGTACGTCGGACGGACGTCCCGGACGTTAAATCTTGGGCAGCGTCACGCCGACCTGCCCCTGGTACTTGCCGCCACGATCCTTGTACGAGGTTTCGCACACCTCGTCCGATTCGAGGAACAGCATCTGCGCCACGCCCTCGTTGGCGTAGATGCGCGCAGGCAGCGGCGTGGTGTTGGAGAACTCCAGCGTCACGTGGCCTTCCCATTCGGGTTCCAGCGGCGTCACGTTGACGATGATGCCGCAGCGCGCGTACGTGCTCTTGCCGAGGCAGATCGTCAGCACGCTGCGCGGAATGCGGAAGTATTCGACGGTGCGCGCGAGCGCGAACGAATTCGGCGGGATGATGCAGGAATCGCCCGAAATCTCCACAAACGAATCCGGGTCGAACGCCTTGGGGTCGACCAGCGTGTGGTTGAGGTTGGTGAAGACCTTGAATTCGCTCGCGCAGCGCACGTCGTAGCCGTAGCTCGACGTGCCGTACGACACGATGGAACGTCCGCCGACCGCCTTCACCTGACCGGGCTCGAAGGGCTCGATCATGCCCTCGGATTCCGCCATGCGGCGGATCCAGCGGTCGGACTTGATGCTCATCAGGTGTTGGAAATGACGATGTTCGGGAACTTGGCCGAATGATCGACCGCGGTTTCGCCGATTTTCACCGCCACGCGACGCGCGATGGTCTTGTAGATGTCCGCGACGCGCCCGTTCGGATCGGCCACCACCGACGGCTTGCCGGTATCGGTATCGTGGCGGATGCTGCCGTCGAGCGGCAGCGCGCCCAAGAATTCGACGTTGTAATCCTTGCACATGCGCTCGCCGCCACCTTCACCGAAGATGCGCTCCTCGTGGCCACAGTTCGAGCAGATGTGGATCGACATGTTCTCGACCACGCCAAGGATGGGAATGCCGACCTTCTCGAACATTTTGAGGCCCTTCCTGGCATCGATCAGCGCGATGTCCTGCGGCGTGGTGACGATGACCGCGCCAGTCACCGGCACGCGCTGCGCGAGCGTCAGCTGGATGTCGCCGGTACCGGGCGGCAAGTCCACGACCAGGTAGTCGAGTTCTTTCCAGTTGGTGTTGTTGAGCAGCTGCTCAAGCGCCTGCGTGACCATCGGGCCGCGCCACACCATCGGCGTTTCGACGTCGATGAGAAAGCCGATCGACATCGCCTGGATGCCGTGACCCATCAACGGTTCGAGGTTCTTGCCGTCGGTCGATTCGGGCTTGTCTGTGATGCCGAGCATGGTCGGCTGCGAGGGGCCGTAGATATCCGCGTCCAGCATGCCGACCTTGGCGCCTTCGGCAGCCAGCGCCAGCGCCAGGTTGACGGCGGTGGTCGATTTGCCGACACCGCCCTTGCCGGACGCGACGGCGATGATGTTCTTCACGTTGGGGATCAGCTTGACGCCGCGCTGCACGCTGTGCGAGACGATCTTGTAGCTGACGTTGGCGGTGGCGGCGGTCACGCCGTCGATGGCCTTGAGCTTGCTCTCGACCTGCTGCTTGATGGTGGCGAGCTGGCTCTCGGCCGGATAGCCCAGCACGATGTCAACGGACACGGCGCCGCCGTCGATCTTGATGTTTTTCGCCGACTTGGTGGTAACGAAATCCTTCTGCGTGTTGGGGTCGACCAGCTCCTTGAGCGCGGTCTGGACCTGAAGTTCGGAAACAGCCATGTTTGCTCCAGCGATTGCTTAAACGTAATCGCGCATTCTAACGAAATCGGCCCGCTTCTGCGCAGGCAAACGCAGAAATGACGCGGGATTCCCTGCCCTGTGCAGGGATATGCCGAAGGCGCCTACTTGCAGGGGGAAACAACACCGTTGCTCCAGCACATGCGCTTCCTGGCCGGCGGGACGGCAGCCGGCCTTGCCGCCGCCGGCTTCTTCACCACGGGCTTGACCGTCCGCCCGGCAGTCGAAGGGACAGCGGACCGTGGCGCCGGCGAGGCCGCCACGGCCAACAGATCGACCACCGGGGTGGGCGCCACCGGCCCGTAATCGACGTCTGCTGGCGCTGCCGCCGATTTCGCCTCGACTGCCAGTTGCACAGGAGCCGCAACAGGCTCAGCCGCCTTCATCGGCACGGGGCCCTGGCTCTCGATTGCGGGTGCGGACGCCGCCGCGGGAGCCGGCGTTGCCGGCACAGGAGGCGCGTTCTCCGCTGCCGGCACGGCGGCAGGCGGCGCGGCTACGATGGCGGGCGCGGCGACGGCCGGCGGCTCGACTGCGTCAGCACCCCGGATCTCGGTCTCGACGGGCGGCACCGGCGTTTCCGGTTCAGGCAAGGGCACCACCGGAGTTTCGGCAACCGGACCGTAATCGACTTGCGCCGGTGCCGAAGGCTGCACGGGCACCAGCACCAGCACGTAGGGCACCCAGCCGGACGGGGCCAGCATTCTTGCCGGCGGCACGGGGGGCGCCGGGAAGGCTGGCGCTACCGACCAGGCCATGCCGCCTGCCTGCGGCACCACGTAGTAGGGCCGCAAGCCCGACGCCGGCACCTGCAGCCAGACGGGCGCCACGGGGGCCATCGCAGGCAACGAGGGCAGCGGCATCATGGCATGGGAAGACGACGCCCCCGACACCGCCGGGGTGGCAGGCGCCGATGCTACGACCGCAGGCGGCGCCGCGTGCTCGTCCGGCCCGGGTTCGGTGCCATTCGCCGACGCCAAGCCGGCATCCAGGCACGCCAGGGCGATCAGCGCACTTATTTTGGCCATGGGATTCATGCGGTTCTCCTTTGCAATAGGCTGCAAGGATAACGGAGAGATCCTGCCCCGCTATAGTCCGAGCGGCTGGTGAGCGACCAGCACGGCCTCCGGCACGCGCAGGCGAATGGCGGCCGCCAGTTCGGCGATGGCGCCTGGCCGCGGCCGCAGCGAAACCCAGAGCAGATTGAGCTTGAGGTTGAGATCCGCGAAAACCACGTCCTGGTGAAGCGACAGTACGGCCTGGATCTCGCGCGCGGTGCGTTCCACCTCGCTGCGCGGCCGCTCCCGCAGACGCGGGATCAGCATCATGAAATCGGTCAGCCGCCGCCCCGCCCGATCGCGCGTGGGCGCGATCTGCCACAGTGGCTGGCCGGGTTCGCGGGAGGCGACCTGCGTGGGCGCGGTTGAAGCATACGGGCGTATCTTCATCGCGCCGGCCCGGCTCAGGCCTTGGGCAGGGCGTCCTGCGACGGCCCGCGGCGGTCGCACAGGCGGCGCGCCCGCTGCCGCAGGAAACGCACATCCTTGTGCAGGAAGCGTTCGAGTTCTTCCAGCGCCAGCCGGTAGACCTCGCGCTTGAAGTCGACCACCGCGTCCATCGGCACCCAATAGTCGTTCCAGCGCCAGGCGTCGAATTCGGGATGACTGCTGGCACGCAAAGACACATCGCAATCGCGCCCTGTCAGGCGCAGCAAGAACCAGATCTGCTTCTGGCCGCGATACAGCCCCCGGTTATCGCGCCGGGTCCAGTGCGCCGGCACGTCGTAGCGCAGCCATTCGCGCGTGCGCCCAAGGATGCGCACGTGTTCGGGCAACAGGCCGACTTCTTCTTCCAGCTCCCGGAACATGGCCTGTTCCGGCGTTTCCCCGGCATTGATGCCGCCCTGGGGAAACTGCCAGGCATGCTGATTGACGCGCTTGCCCCAGAAGACCTGGTTGCGCGCGTTACACAATATGATGCCTACGTTCGGGCGGTACCCTTCTCGGTCGATCATGGCCGCCACCACCTGATGAATTCACTTCTCTGCATTCTTTCACACCCGCCGGAAATTGCAAACTCACGGCCGCCGAATGAATTCACTTAACCTTTGTTTTATTTGGGGATTTCAATCCGCGCACGCCGAACCCCCGACCCGTCCGCGTCACTCCACGAGCGGCGCGATTCCCGCCGCCCACTGGAAATCGCGCGCGTACCCGCGCAGGTCCAGCCCCCAGCGTTTCGCCAGGTCGGCAAGCTGTGGCTGTGTCGCGGCCAGCCGGTCGGCCGCGCCCGGCTCGGCGAAGCCGAAGACGATGACGTTGGTCTTGTCCTGCACCGAAATCCAGCCCACCTCGCCGTCGAAGGCGCGCGTGAGGCGCGCGAAGTATTCGGCGAACTCGCGGTCGCGCCCCCACAGGTTCACCACCAGCATGCCGCGGGGCTTGAGGGCACGGCGGCATGCCTCGTAGAAGGTCTGGGTGGCCAGCGCCGTCACCTGGTTGCCGGCGTCGAAGCCGTCGAGCAGGATCACGTCGGCGCTGCCCGCATGCTGGCGCACGTAGAGCGCGCCGTCCGCCTCGATCACGGAAAGCGTCGCGTCGTCCGGCGGCAGTTCGAAATGCGCGCGCGCGGCGGCGATCACGCGCGGGTCGATCTCCACCGCCGTCACCCGGGTCTGCTCGCGGTGCTTGCGGATGAACTTGGCGAGCGAGCCGCCGCCCAGTCCGATCATCAGCACGTCCTGCGGCATCGGGTTGAACATGAGAAATCCCATCATCGCCCGCGTGTAGGCGAGTTCCAGATCCCAGGGCCGGTTGATGCGCATGGCGCTCTGGATCGCGCGGCTGCCCAGATGCAGCCGGCGCACACCGCGCTCTTCCGTGACTTCCAGTCCGTCGTCCGACGACCGCCGCTTGCCGAATTTCAGACGCATAACCCCTGTCCACCGTGAAAAACGAGGGCGAAAGATTACACCTCGCGCGCTAAAATGCCGCTTTTCGTCTCGACCTGCCGACCATGCGCGCCAGCCAGTTCTTCATTTCCACCACCAAGGAAGCCCCCAGCGAAGCCGAGCTCGTCAGCCACAAGCTGATGCTGCGCGCCGGTCTCATCAAGCGGCTGGGGTCGGGGCTTTACACCTGGATGCCGCTGGGCCTGCGCGTGCTGCGCCGGGTGGAAGCGGTGGTGCGCGAGGAAATGAACCGCGCTGGCGCGATTGAGTTGCTGATGCCGGCGGTGCAGCCGGCCGAGTTGTGGGAGGAATCGGGCCGCTGGGCGGTATTCGGCCCGCAGATGCTGAAGATCAAGGATCGCCACCAGCGCGATTTCTGCTTCGGCCCCACCCACGAGGAGGTCATCACCGACGTCGCCCGCCGCGAAATCAAGAGCTACCGCCAGCTGCCGGTGAACTTCTACCAGATCCAGATGAAGTTCCGCGACGAAATCCGCCCCCGCTTCGGCGTCATGCGCGCGCGCGAATTCCTGATGAAGGACGCCTATTCCTTCCATGCCAGCCGGGAAAGTCTGGTCGACACCTACAACACCATGTACGACGCCTACGGCCGCGTGTTCACCCGGCTGGGCCTGAAGTTCCGCGCGGTGGCCGCCGACACCGGCGCCATCGGCGGCTCGGGCTCGCACGAGTTCCACGTTCTGGCCGATTCGGGCGAAGACCTGCTGGCGTACTGCCCGGATTCGGACTACGCCGCCAACGTCGAGCTCGCCGAGGCGCTCGCACCGACTGGCGCCCGCCCCGCGCCAGCCGAACCGATGCGTGAGGTGGACACGCCGAAACAGACGACCTGCGAGGACGTTGCCGCCCTGCTCGGAATTCCGCTCGCGCGCACCGTCAAGCTGGTCGCCTATGTCGCCGGCGAACACATGGCCGTGGCACTGGTGCGCGGCGATCACGAGGTCAACGAGGTCAAGCTCGGCAAGCTGCCCAGCATGGCAGACCTCCGGCTCGCCAGCGAGGCCGAGATTCGCGAGGCCTTCGCCTGCCCGCCCGGTTTCCTGGGGCCGGTTGGCCTCGATCGCACGAAAATCCGCGTGATCGCCGACCGCAGCGTGGCCGCGATGGCCGATTTCGTGTGCGGCGCGAACAAGCCCAAGTTCCACCTTGCCGGCGTCAATTTCGGTCGCGACCTACCGGAACCCGATGTCGTGGCCGATATAAGGAATGTGGTGCCCGGCGACCCCAGCCCGGACGGCAAGGGGACGCTCGCGCTGTGTCGCGGCATCGAGGTCGGCCACGTGTTCCAGCTCGGCAACAAGTATTCGCAGGCGATGAACGCCACCTACCTCGACGAAGCCGGCAAGAGCCAGACGATGGAGATGGGCTGCTACGGCATCGGCGTGTCGCGCATCGTCGCTGCCGCCATCGAGCAGAACCACGACGAACGCGGCATCATCTGGCCGCAGGCCATGGCACCGTTCTTGCTGGTGATTGTCGCCATCGGCTACGGCAAGAGCGACATGGTTAAAACCGCCGCCGACTCGTTGTATGCTGATTTGACGGCCACCGGCTTCGACGTGCTGCTCGACGACCGTGACGAGCGCCCCGGCGTGATGTTCGCCGACGCCGAGCTGATCGGCATTCCGCACCGCGTCACGCTCGGCGAGCGCGGGCTGAAAGAAGGCGTGGTCGAATACCAGCCGCGCCGCGCCCACGCCGGGCAAAGCGGCGAAGCGCAGAAAATCGCCCTCGCCGACGCGACGGCATTCTTGACGGGAGTGATGGAGGGCTGACATGAAGAAGACGCTGCACCTGGGCCTCGTGGCCGCCGCCCTGCTGTTGGCCCAGCCCGTGTGGGCCGGCGCACAGCGCGAGGAAGCGCTGTCGGCCAGCGCGCGCGCCTCGCTGCAGAAATCGCTCGCCGACACGGCCGTGACCCGCACCGCCTTCCGCAACCCCGCCGACGAAGCCGCCTGGCTGAAGGAAATGTCGCGCCGGCTCGCCAAACGCATGCCGGACGCGGCCGAGCGTCTGGAATTCCTCACCACCCTTCACTGGGAGGCGTCGCGCGCCGGCGTTGACCCGCAGCTCATGCTCGGCCTCATCCAGGTCGAAAGCGGTTTCCGCAAATACGCCGTGTCGCCGGTCGGCGCGCGCGGCTACACCCAGGTGATGCCGTTCTGGGTCAAGGCCATCGGCAATCCCGACCACAACCTCTTCCAGCTGCGCACCAACCTGCGCTACGGCGCGCTGATCCTGCGCCATTACATCGACATCGAGCGCGGCGACCTCTACCGCGCACTGGGCCGTTACAACGGCAGCCTGGGCCAGCCGGAATACCCGACGCTGGTTGTGGGCGCCTGGAAGCGCCACTGGGACTACACGCCTCCTGCCCGCACCGCCGAAGCCGCCCGCCGTCTCGACCTCGCGTCGCGCAACTGACGACATCCCGGCACTGCGTCGTTTCTCCGTCGCTGCTGGGCACCCCACGCCTCTGTTCATCCGCCCCGCTGGACTGTAGTCATCCTTGCCACCCAAGGGCTTGCGGCCGGCACTCGCGGTTCTGGCACGAAGTCTGCGTATCCCTTTGTACAGGTTAATACCTGTTTCATTACAACGGAGGCGACCATGGACATGACACTGCAGCTGTCCCGCACGGTAAAGGGACAGGAAGAAATCTTCAACCACGGCCACAGCTTGCGGCCCAGGCACCGGCACATCCTCTTCAGCGTCGGCAACGGCACTACATTCGGCGAATTGCGCAGCAAGCTCCCCAATTGCGCCGAGCTGGAAGCCATGGTGACCGATCTGCTGCAAAACGGTTTCCTCCAGGCCCTGCGTTCGTTCACCCCGGCGCCCGCGGCAGCACAGTCCACCGCCGGCGTGGCCGCGGACTTCGAACCCGCGCGCGCCTACGTGCTGGACTACATGGCGGCGCTGGTCGGCACCCAGTCGCCGGGCTACCGGAAGATGCGCGAGGCGCGCGACCTTGGCGAATTCAGGGCCGTGCTGCCGATGTGCCACAAGATCATCGCGGCGGTCGCCTCGCCGCACCAGGCGGCGGAGATGGAAGCGGAAGTCGCGCGCCTGCTGCGGACTTAAGGTTTGCGCGGCGCGAGCACGAGCAACGGCCTGGGCTGGCACTCCGCCGCCACGACCGTGCCAGGCTGACCCGGGATTGCGACAACCTGCGCATCGAAAGGCGCTCTCAGCGCCGCATCCGCCAGGTTCTTCTGCGCGATGGCCTGCCGCGCTTTCGCCGCCTGCACCGCAGCCTGTGCCCGGGCATCGCGCACTTTCGCGGCGTCGAGTTCGCTGGTGGACGATACCGTGCGGTTGAACAATTCCTGCGCCCGTTCGAGGTCGTGGCGGGCGTCCGCCGCATCCGCCTCGGCGCGCGCCAGTTCGGCGGCGGCCTCGTCCAGACGCGCACGCAGCACGGTCGCATCGAGCCGCAGCAGCACCGCGCCCTTTTTGACCTGCTGCCCCGGCTTCACCAGCACCTCTTCGACCACGCCGGACACACGGGTCGTCAGTTCCACGCCCGCCCCGGCCCAGGCGGCGCCGAAAATTCCGAAAGCCGCGCCCACGCTGGCGGCGAGATACCGTGATTTCATCGTGCTGTTCCCTCCACGGGCGGCAGGCTGCCGCCGGACAAGGCTTCGAGCCGCGCGAGCGCGAGCGCGAGCCGGTATTCCACCTGCTTGCGGCGCAACTGCGCCATCTGCGTTTCGGCCATGCTGGTGCCCAGATTGGTCTTGAGTTCGACTTCGTACTCCGCGCGGGCGCGCTCCAGCGCCCAGTCGCGGTATTCGATCTGCTTGTCCGCGGCCGGCCGTGCGCTGTCGCGCAGCCAGGCGATTTCCTGCAGGGTCGCCAGGAGCGCATCCGCCAGATCGAATTCCAGTTTTTCGAGTTCGGCCTGGATGCGCGCCTTCGCGGCCCGTTCGCGGGCTTCTCGAGCATCCACGCGCCCGCCCTGGTAGAGCGGAACGTTGAACACCAGCCCGGCGCTCGCGTCGTCGCGCGTGATTGATTCGCGGCTGTAACCGGCGCCCAGGATTTCCGCGTCGAGCACGGGGCGCCGCTCGGCGCGCGCCGCGGCGATCCG
>JAIWOS010000169.1 GCA_020217265.1 Thiobacillus sp.
GCTGGGGCTGGCGATTGCACGTCAGCTCGCCGACACCCAGGGCTGGCGGCTGGCGATCAAGCCGCGGCGCGGCGGCGGCGCCAGCATGTGGCTGGCGATCCCGCGGCTCGAGCCGCAGGCGTCGGCCTGAGGCCGCCCGTCCGGCCCTGGGCCGAGAAAACGTCCGGGATCAGCCGTGGGCGCTTCTCCGACCCAAGCGGAGCTCCATGCGCAGGCGCCACATGGGCTAGCGGAGCAAAGGGTCCTGTCGGATTGCCGCCCGCGGGCAGCATGGATAAATCGCCCGAAAGGTGCCCAACGACGCCGAGGTATACCGCTTTGCAGCAGGCAATGTCGTCATGCCGCACATGATTTTGCCAAGCTGCACGATCGGGTGCCGCAGCCGCCCAGGACCGTGCACTCTGACAACGGTTGGACATCCGGGGCGGAGTTGGCGACCGTCGGAGCGCCACTGCCTCGGGCGCAGTGGCGTAGGCGAAGTTCCCCCGGGAGGTGGCTTTCCCGGCACGCCTCGGCTGGACCATCGAGGCCGATCCCGATGTTTGCTGCAAAGCTTCACACCTCACCGGGCTGGGTACACGTAGCCAACAAGGCGCGACAGGCTACCCCTCGATTACGCCGTTTGTTCATTCCCTCGATCAGTAATTACGCCAGTCCTGCGTGCTGACCATCGGCCTGGGCCCCAAAGGCGACGGACACACGCGAAACTTGCGCGATGGAACGATTTCACGAAAGATTGCGTGCCCGCGCCGATCAGCGCGCTTGGCGCGAACCGATGGCCGCGCGAGGTGTCGGACTGAGCTTGCCAGCCGCTGGCGGTGTGGCATCAAGGGCCGTGTCCGACGAGCCGATAATAAAGCGCGTTGCTCCCGAACGTTTCTCTTCCCCAAAAAATACAAAATGCTGCAAATTCGACGGAATGGGCATCGTACAGCGAGCTGGTCCGCCCATCGCCCATCGCCCTGGGCCGTGGTCTGGTCGCTGCTCGCCTTGACCTGGCTGTACTTCGCGTGGGTTCCCGTATCGATTTCCAGCCAGGCCTGGCTCGCTTGGGGGCTGGTGCTGGTGCTGGTGGTGCTCAAGCGCTTTGCCGACCGGGCCGCCCTGCTGCGGTTGCTGTTCTTGTGTCTTGCCGCTTTGGTCACGGTGCGCTACATGATCTGGCGCGCCACATCGACGCTGGGATTCGATGATCCCGTGTCGTGGCTGGCGGCCGTCCTTCTCTTCGCAGCCGAGTTGTATGGCGTGACCGTTTACGGTCTGGGGCTGTTCATCAATGTCTTGCCGTTGCGCCGCCCCGTGTTGCCGCTGCCGGCTGACCGGAGGCTATGGCCTACGGTCGATGTGTTCGTGCCGAGTTACAACGAGGACCCGGAGATCCTCGAAACCACGCTGATCGCGGCGCTGAACATGCGCTACGCGCCTGGCAAGCTCAAGGTTTATCTGCTCGATGACGGCGGCACCGAACAAAAACGCAGCGACCCGGACCCGGCCCGGGCCGCGGCGGCGCAGGCGCGTCTCGATACCTTGCGGGCGTTGTGCACACGCATCGGCGCGCATTACCTTACCCGGGCGCGCAACGAGCACGCCAAAGCCGGCAACATCAACGCCGCGCTGCAGCACACCCGCGGCGATCTGGTGGTGATTTTCGATGCCGATCATGTGCCGACGGCCGATTTTCTCGAACGCACTGTCGGCGGCTTCGTCGCCGATCCAAAGCTCTTCCTGGTGCAGACCCCGCACTTTTTCATCAATCCGGACCCGCTCGAACACAACTGGAAGATATTTGGCCGAATCCCGAGCGAAAACGAAATGTTCTACAACGTCATCCAGCATGGGCTGGATTTCTGGGAGGCTTCGTTTTTTTGCGGATCGGCAGCGGTATTGCGGCGGGAGGCCCTCGAGGAAGTCGGTGGCGTTTCGGGCGACTCCATCACCGAGGACGCCGAGACCGCGCTCTCGCTCCACGCCCGGGGCTGGCGGAGCGCATACATCAACTACCCGATGATTGCCGGGCTGCAGCCGGAAACCTACTCGGGGTTCATCACCCAGCGCGTGCGCTGGGCTCAAGGCATGCTGCAAATCCTGTTGCTCAAGAACCCCTTGACGCAGCGCGGGTTGCACTGGTGGCAGCGCCTCGCGTATTTCAATAGCGCGTTTTTCTGGTTTTTTCCGTTTGCGCGGGTCGCGTTCATGCTCGCGCCGGCGGCCTACCTGATTTTCGGATTACACATCTACAACGCCAACCTTCCCCAGTTTTTTGCCTACGCACTGCCGCACGTGGTCGCGGCGGTGATGGCGTCGGACTATCTGTTTGGCCGCGTGCGCTGGGCTTTCGTGTCGGAACTGTACGAGCTGACGCAATCGGTGTATGCGCTCTCCGGCCTGGTGCGGGTGATCAGGAGTCCGCGTTCGCCGAGTTTTCTCGTCACCCCGAAAGGCGAGCAGCGTGACGAGGAGTTCATTTCCGAGCTTGCGACTCCGTTTTACTGGCTGTTCGTGGTGGCCATCGCGTCCATGGGTTTCGGTGTCTGGCGCTGGTTTGCCGACCCCGGCACGCGCGATACCACGCTCATCACCATGGGCTGGGAGCTGTTCAACCTCATGCTGCTCTCAGGGGTGATGGGTGTGCTGCTGGAGCGCCGTCAGCGCCGGAGTGCGCCCCGTATGCCCAGTGACGCGGAGGGGGTACTCATCAGTGACGACGGAAGTCGGGCAGCAACGCGATTCGACGACCTGTCGGGCACGGGCTGCCGGCTGAAGCTGGCCAAACCCTTGTCACTCGTCTCGTCGGCACCGCTGAAACTCGAGGTGTTCATTCCTGCCCTCAAGCGCCTGGCCTGCCTGCACATGCGCTTGGCGTGGCAGCGGGGCAACGAGATCGGCGCGCATTTCGAGCCGGTCGACCTCGACGAAAAGCGGCAGGTGGTTGCCCTGGCCTATGGGGACAGCGAACGGTGGGTTGCGTTTCGCCGCCACCGCGAGGCCATGGAGCGCAGCATACCAGCCGCAGCCTGGTTTTTGATCCGCCACGGCGCTGTCGGGCTGATCGAGCATTTCGCCCAGCTCAGCCGCGTCTCGCTGCACCAGTTGCATGGCCTGATCCAGCGCGGGCGCCTCCTCGCCTGGCGTGCCCTGCGCCAGGGGTGGCGCGCTGCCAGCGCCTGGGTGCTCGACCGGGCTCCAACTCAATCTTGAAGCTACTTCCATGATCGCCCTTCCGCTTTTTCATCGGCTCACCCATTCCATCGTCTTTGGCCTCGCCGCGCTTGCCGCCTACGGCTTGGTCATGGCGACCGGGGCGCGGGCGCAGCCGGCCGCTTCCGTCACGATGCAGGCAGCACCGGCGCAGCCATCGATGCTTGCGGCAGCCCTGCAGAGTTTCATGCCCCAGCCTGCGCCGCTCATGCTCCGCGGCGCCAGTGGCCAGGAGTCATTGTCGCTGCCGATCTCGCCCCGGCTGCAAGTCCGACGGGCCGTGCTGCATTTGTCGGCGACCAGCTCGATGTCGTTGCTGGCGCCGCGCTCCCAGCTACAAGTATGGCTCGGCGGCCAGATCATCGCGCAGATCCCGCTCAACCCCAGACTGCCGCAGATCCGGGCACAAATCGATCTGCCACCGAGTCTGCTCGCTCCGGGTTACGACACCCTGACCTTTGCTGTGGCGCAGCATTACACCAACGAGTGCGAAGACCCCAGTGCACCGGAACTCTGGACGCAGATCGACACGGCGCGCTCTTGGATCGCGCTTGACGCGACGTTGCGCGACATTCACCCCACACTCGCGCATCTGCCCGACGTGTTCGATCCCAAACTTTGGGGCGCGCAACAGCTCACCGTCCTGGCGGCCAGGGGGATCGACGCCGCTGTGTTGCGCTGGGGCGGGCTGGCCGCACAGGCTGCCGGACTTTATCTGGGCTACGCGCCCCTGCAGATGCGTTTCGCACCGCTGGCGCTGCCGGCTGCCGATGCAGCGGGCAGCGGCCCGTTGAAGCTTGCCAGCGGATCGGTGCCGCGAGGTGATGCGCTGGTGGTGGGGACACTTGCCGAACTGCGGCCTTATCTGTCGGATGCCTTCGCCGCACGCATCAGCGGACCGTTCCTTGCCATTGTGCCGATCGGCAGTGGCACGGGCCGTTATGCATTGATCGCCAGCGGCCGGACCGAGCAGCAGGTCGACCTGGCGTTACGCGTGGCGAACCTGCTCGACTACCCCTATCCGGATGCCGATGCGGCGGTCGTGCGGAAAATCGACCTGCCGAAATTGCCCGATAACCCCGGGCCGCGGGTGGTCTACCCCAACCAGGACCTGAGCTTTTCCCGGCTTGGATTCAAAACGGTGAGTTACACGGGGCTGTACGGCAAGGAGAGCCTGGAGTTCTCGCTGCCGCCGGACCTGTTCGCGCCGGACAACGCCATGGCTCATCTCAGGCTACGGTTTGCCTATGGCGCCGGGCTGCGCGAGGACTCGGTGCTGAACATTCTGCTCAACGGCCGCTTCCAGGCGGCCATCGCCCTGTCGGTGCGCGACGGTGGGTACTTCCGCGACTATGACGTGCAGATCCCGCTGACGTCGTTCAAGCCGGGCAGCAATGTGCTGACGTTCAGCGCGTCGATGATGCCGCTGGTCACCGGGCGCTGCATCGCGATCAACACCGAAAACCTGCGCCTGACGCTGTTTGACGATTCGCGGCTGGAACTGCCGAACGCCGCGCGCGTCACCAGCCTGCCCAACCTCGAGCTGCTGCAGCGTACGGGTTTCCCTTACACCCGCAAGCCCTATGGCGCCCAAACCGTCTTTGCGGTGGCCCGCGCGGACGGCGCGGCGGCTGCGGCAACCTGGATGCTCGCGGCCAAGCTGGCCCAGACCCAGGGATTGCCGCTCCTCGACGCCGGCTGGCAAGTCGGGACGGCCGACCTTGAGCGATCGCAGGACGCCATCGTCGTCGGCTCCGCGGCAGACCTGCCCGCGGGGATCGCAGGAACGCTGCCGCTGCATTTGGGCATGACGAGCGTTGCCCCCTATCCCGTGGCGGTGACAACGGCAGGCCCGGGTGAACTCGGACCGCTCGACCGCGTCTGGCGGTGGCTCGCCAGCCAGTTCCGCATCGGCGCGCCGCCCGCCGCCCCGACCACGGCATGGGCGATGCAAAACGGCATGGGCTTGGGGCAGCAGGCCGCGTTGATGCAGGCCGGGCTGCCGGGCAGGCACCGAGGCACACTGACCGTGCTCACCGCTGCGCACGCCAGCACTCTCTTGGCGCAAACCGATGCGTTGATCGAACCGGCGGTGTGGAGCCAGCTTGGCGGCGATCTGGTGCTGTTGCAGGGACGCGATCACGTCGCCAGCCAGCTGGTCGGACCGCGCTATACCGTGGGCGAGGCGGGGTTGAGCTCGCGGATCGGCTTCATGTTGTCGCTGCATCCGTGGTTCTGGGGGGTCGTCATCGGCCTGCTGAGCCTGATGCTGGCCGCGGTGACGCTGCGGTTGCTGATGCGGTTCCGTCACCGCCACCATGCAAGGGGCGTGGGAAATGCCGACGTCTCACCGCCGCAGGGCTGATTCATTCATGGATGTCGCTTCGCATCGTTCCATGACACGTCGTCAGCTCGTGCGCGGTTTGGTCGGGTTCGGCGTCATCGCTGGCTGGCCTCTGGCCGCAGGGGCGATTACGCAGCGCGCTCACCTCTATGACGCATGGAAAGGCGCGTTCGTGCGCCCGGATGGCCGGGTGGTCGACCCGGCGCAGCGGGACGCAAGCACGTCCGAAGGCCAGGGTTACGGCATGATCCTGGCGCTGGAGGCAGGCGACGAGGCGGGTTTCGATGCCATGTGGGCGTGGACGCAGCAACATCTGGCGGTGCGTGGAGATCCCCTTCTTGCCTGGCGATGGCTCCCCGGCCAGGGCGTGTCCGACCGCAACGACGCCAGTGACGGCGACCTCCTCGTTGCCTGGGCGCTGGCGCGCGCCAGTCTCACGCGCCCCGCCTTGGCGGCGCCCGCACGCGCCCTTGCCGAAGCCATCCGCACCACGCTGTTGCGCGATACGGCGTGGGGCACGGTGCTCCTGCCCGCGGTCGAAGGGTTCGATACACCGGCAGGTCAGGTCGTCAACCTGTCGTACTGGGTGTTTCCTGCGTTCGCCGAGCTGGCTCGGGTCGACCCCTCGCCAAAGTGGGAAGCGCTGCGCGACAGCGGGCTCAGGCTTTTGTCCATCGCCCGCTTCGGCCGTTGGGCGTTGCCACCAGACTGGCTGTTGCTGATCAACCCGCTCGCGCCAGACCCAAACCGGCCGCAGCGCTACGGCTACGAAGCGGTGCGGATTCCCCTATACCTTGCCTGGGCAGGTCTGGCTTCGCCCGAGCGCATCGCCCCATTTCGCGCGTTCTGGAGCAGTTTCCGTTGCGAGGGTTATTTGCCGGCGTGGGCGAATTTCGCCGACGACTCGATCGATTCCTACGGCGCGAGCCCCGGCATGCGCGCCATCCGCGACTGGCTCACCGCGGGAGCCGCTCCGCCAGCGGATGGCCGGACGCTCGCCCAGTCCGGCTATTATTCGGCGACGTTGGCGGCGCTGGTGCAGGCCGCTTCGCGGCAGATGCCCCGGCCACCAGCGCCGGGCGCTTGAAAGGACTTTGGCATTGCGCGTGCTGTTGCTTTCCCCTCGCCAGCCGCCCCACTTGGCGCAGCGGTGGGCCGCTGCGCGGGTCTGCGCCCGGCCCCTCTGTCTGGCGGCGGCGTTTGCCTATGCGGTTGACGCAGCGGGCACGGCCACGCTACGCGTGGAATATCACCCGCAACCGGGTGTACATATCGAATATTTTCCACAAGGCGGGCTGTTTCCGCCACAACAGCCGGCCCCGGTTCTCAAGGCGGCGGTAGGCCATCCGCCCGTTGCGAAGCGCCCAGCCTCCCTGAAGGCGGTGCCCAAGACGGCCGGGCGGACGCGGCACGCCGCCCGTGGCGTCGAATCCGCCCTGCGCCTGAGCCTCACTACCGACTTGCAGTGGCCACCCCAAACGCGCGCTCCCGCGCCGGCCCAGCCGCCGCAGGCAACCCCGGGCGGCCTGGCCGCAGCCCTCCCGGTGGCGTGGCAGCCGCTGCTCGACGCGTTGCAGCACGACGAACAGGGTACGCCGCAGCCGCAATTGGGCGGACTCATCGAACTTCACGGCGATACGCTGCGCGCCCAAGCCGACCCGGCGCTGAAGGCGCGCCTCGGCTGGGCGCTGTACCGAGCGCAACGCTTCGCCGATGCCGCCGCATGGTTCCAGGCGGCGCTGTCGCAAGATCCGGGCTTGGCCACTGCACGCCAGGGCGCTTTTTATGCCCTGCAGCGCGCCGAGCGTTTGCGTGACGCATTCGAGGTCGCCGACCGCGACCCGGCGCTGCGCGCCGCCCGCGCCGATGTTGCCGTGCAGCTCGCCCTGCGCGAACGGCAGAACGGCGACCTACGGGCTGCGGTTCACTGGTTGCAGCAGGCGATCGCGCTGGGTAAAACGGATGTCGAGACGCGCTCCTTGCTCGCGTGGAGCGCGCTACAGGCGGGGGAAACAGCCCGCGCAGCGGGGGAATTCGGCCTGCTGTACGACGCTCAGCCCAACGATGCCAACGCGGCGCTGGGTCTATACCAAAGCCTCAAACGTGCCGGCCAGACGGCGCGGATCGCCGAACTGGCGAGCAAGCCCGGCGCATTCGCCGACCTGGTGCGACGCGACGAGGCCTTGTCGTGGCGCGATCTCGGCTTGGCGCGCGATGCGGCGATGGTGGCCGGCGCCGAGCCGATGCTGGCGGGCGCCGCAGCGCCCAGCGTCGCGGCTGGCGCTTACGTGCGCAGCAAGTCCGGCACAGCAGGCACCAGCCGCTTGCGCATCGCGCGTATTCCCACGCTGAGCCTGCGCTACACGAATCAGCTTGGCGCATGGGACGCGGCGTTCCATGGGGTCAGCCTGGATGCGGGCGGTGGCGAGCAGGATGCCGGGGTCGGCGGCACGGTATCTTGGCGCAGTCTCGGGCCCAGGGGCTGGGTAGCCAGTCTGGGGAACACGCCGACCGCCGGCCCCCTTCCTTCCACATGGACAGGCAGCGTCGGCTGGCGCGACATCGGCGCCGGCCATGAGTGGAACGCGGTGTTGCATCGCAGTCCGGTCGAGGATTCGGTCCTGTCGCTTGCCGGGCTGCGCGATGGGGCGCGCGACCGGGCTTGGGGTCGGGTGTCACGCGAGGGTTTAACGGCGGGCGGTTATCGCAACCTTTGGCCGCAATGGAACGGGAGCGCGCGACTGGACATCGAGCGCCTCGTCGGGGAAAACGTGGCCGCCAACACCCATGTTGCAGCCGGGGTGGGGTTCACCCGCGATCTGCCTGTGCCGAACATGCGCTTTTTCAGTGTGGGGCCCGCCCTCGCATTCGAGCGCTATCGGCGCAATCTGGCTGGCTTTGGCTGGGGGGCGGGTGGATATTTCAGTCCGCAGGCGTTTTCCAGCGCGACGCTGCAAGCGGTGTTCGAGACCGAGAACGCGCAGCGCTGGCTGCTTGCAGGCCAGGTGCAGGCCGGCTGGCAGTCGGTGCGGGAGGACAGCGGCTTCTGCTCGGCCCCGCCGTGCGAATCGCGCCCCGGCAGGCGCTCCTCGGGCATTGGCACCAGCGCCGCTGTGCAATGGAGCGTGCTGCTGGCGCCACGCTGGGCGATCGAGGGCGGCGCACGGCTGCAAACCGGCCCGGCTTATGAGGACCGCGCCGCCACCCTCGCGCTACGCTATTTTTTCGATGGCCGCAAAGGCCTGTTCAGCAGCGACCTGCCACGGGATCGCTGAGTGCAATGCGGTGTCGCCGCGGCATTTTTCCGCGCGCGAGGGCGGGTAGCGCGATGGCTGCGGCTCGTCGGCCAGGCTGAACAGGCTGGGGCGGGATAGGCCGGCGTCAGGTGGTTTCCAAGAGATGCAGGGTGGCATCGACCAGGAATGCCATTTCCTCGTCGCCAGTCACGTACGGCGGCATGAAGTAGACCGTGTTGCCGATCGGGCGTAGCAGAACCCCGGCATGCTGGGCGTTTCGAGCGAAGTCGCGTGCAAAGCCGGGGGGCGCGTCACGCACGTCGAAGGCCCAGATCATCCCCCGCTGACGAAACGCGGCGACGCGTGGGTGCGAGGCGAGCGGCGCGGCGAGGGCGTCGAGCACCGCCTTGCGGCGGTGATTCGATTCGATGACGGAGTCTTGCTCGAAGATGTCCAGCGTCGCCAGCGCCGCCCGGCAGGCGAGCGGGTTGCCGGTGTAGGAATGCGAATGCAAAAAGCCGCGCGCGGTGTCGTCGCCGTAGAACGCGGCATACACCGCATCGGTCGTGAGCACCGCGGAGAGCGGCAGATAGCCGCCGGTGATGCCTTTCGAGAGACAGAGGAAATCCGGCCGCACGCCGGCCTGCTCGCAGGCGAACAGCGTGCCGGTGCGGCCGAAGCCGACGGCGATTTCGTCGGCGATGAGGTGCACCCGGTAGCGGTCGCAGAGTTCGCGCGCGCGCGCCACATACGCCGGGTGATACATCGCCATGCCGGCCGCGCCCTGCACCAGCGGCTCGACGATGAAGGCCGCGGTGGTTGCGGCATGTTCGGCCAGATGCGCCTCCAGCGCATCGGCGCAGCGCAGGGCGAACGCCTCGGCGGATTCGCCGGGTTCGGCGCGGCGCGCGTCGGGCGTGGGCACCTGCGCGCTGTGGCGCACGAGCGGCGCATAGGTGGATTTGAACAGCGGAATGTCGGTGACCGACAGCGCCCCCACGGTTTCGCCGTGATAGGCATTCTCCAGGCTGACGAAGCCGTTCTTTTCCGGCCAGCCGGCGTTGCGCCAGTAGTGAGCGCTCATTTTCAGCGCGATTTCCGTGGCCGACGCGCCATCCGAACCGTAGAACGCGTGGCCCAGCCCGGTGAGTTGCGCCAGCCGCTCGGAAAGTTCGACCACGGGTTCATGCGTCGCGCCGGCCAGCATCACGTGCTCGATTTTCCCCAACTGATCGACGATCGCCGCGTTGATGCGCGGGTTGCAATGACCGAAGAGATTCACCCACCAGGAGGAAATCGCGTCGAAATAGCGCCGGCCGTCGGTATCGACGAGCCATACCCCCTCGCCGCGCGCCACCGCCAGCGGCGGTGCGGCTTCAAGCTGCTTCATCTGGGTGCAGGGGTGCCAGACGGCAGCCCGTGTGCGGGTCAAAATATCATCCATGGGCTTGAAATTGTCATTTTACGCCCCTACTATTAGCACTCGCCGGCGACGAGTGCTAACAACACGGGACGCCGCATCTAAATTTACAGGCCAAACTGTCCGGGTTGGCCTTTTTGTTCCCGCAACGCATTGGAGACTTTGCAATGAAAATCCGCCCCCTGCACGACCGTGTAATCGTCAAACGCAAGGAAGATGAACGCAAGACCGCTTCCGGCATCGTGATCCCCGATTCCGCCAGCACTGAGAAGCCCGACCAGGGCGAAGTGATCGCCGTGGGCGCCGGCAAGAAGGACGACCAGGGCAAGCTGATTCCGCTGGACGTGAAGGTCGGCGACCGCGTGCTGTTCGGCAAGTACGCCGGCCAGACCGTCAAGGTCGACGGCGAGGAAGTCCTCGTGATGCGCGAGGAAGACATCATGGGCGTGATCGAGGCGTAAGCCCCGCGTCCCACAACCGAATTCAAGCATTCTTAGGAGTTAGAACATGGCTGCAAAAGACGTACGTTTTGGCGATTCCGCGCGTCACCGCATGGTGGCTGGCGTCAACATCCTGGCCGACGCGGTCAAGGTAACCCTGGGCCCGAAAGGCCGCAACGTGGTGCTCGACCGCTCGTTCGGCGCCCCCACCGTGACCAAGGACGGCGTGTCGGTGGCCAAGGAAATCGAACTGAAGGACAAGCTCGAGAACATGGGCGCGCAGATGGTGAAGGAAGTCGCTTCCAAGACTTCCGACGTGGCCGGTGACGGCACCACCACCGCCACCGTGCTGGCCCAGGCCATCGTCAACGAAGGCATGAAATACGTGGCCGCCGGCATGAACCCGATGGATCTCAAGCGCGGCATCGACAAGGCCGTCGCCGCCATCACCGAAGAACTGAAAGCCATTTCCAAGCCCTGCACCACCAGCAAGGAAATCGCCCAGGTCGGCTCCATTTCCGCCAACTCCGACGCGCCCATCGGCCAGATCATCGCCGACGCGATGGACAAGGTCGGCAAGGAAGGCGTGATCACCGTGGAAGACGGCTCGGGCCTGGAAAACGAACTCGACGTGGTCGAGGGCATGCAGTTCGATCGCGGCTACCTCTCGCCCTACTTCATCAACAACCCCGACAAGCAGATGGCGGTGCTCGAAGACCCCTTCGTGCTGCTGTTCGACAAGAAAATCTCCAACATCCGTGACCTGCTGCCCGTGCTGGAACAGGTCGCCAAGGCCGGCAAGCCGCTGATGATCGTCGCCGAAGACGTCGACGGCGAAGCGCTCGCCACGCTGGTGGTCAACAACATCCGCGGCATCCTCAAGACCTGCGCCGTCAAGGCGCCGGGCTTCGGCGACCGTCGCAAGGCGATGCTCGAAGACATGGCCATCCTCACCGGCGGCACCGTGATCGCCGAGGAAGTCGGCCTGACCCTGGAAAAAGCCACGCTGCAGGATCTGGGTCGCGCCAAGCGCATCGAAGTCGGCAAGGAAAACACCACCATCATCGACGGTGCCGGCGACGCCAACGCCATCAAGACCCGCATCGCCCAGATCAACAAGCAGATCGAGGAAGTCACCTCCGACTACGACAAGGAAAAGCTGCAGGAACGCAAGGCCAAGCTCGCCGGCGGCGTGGCGGTGATCAAGGTCGGCGCCGCCACCGAAGTCGAAATGAAGGAGAAGAAAGCCCGCGTCGAAGACGCGCTGCACGCTACCCGTGCCGCCGTTGAAGAAGGCATCGTCCCCGGCGGCGGCGTCGCGCTGCTGCGCGCCAAGGCCAAGGCCGCTGCCGTCAAGGGCGACAACCACGACCAGGACGCCGGCGTGAAGATCGTGCTGCGCGCCATCGAAGAACCGCTGCGCCAGATCGTCAAGAACTGCGGCGACGAACCCTCGGTCGTCGTCAACAAGGTGCTCGAAGGCAGCGGCAACTTCGGCTACAACGCCGGCACCGGTGTCTACGGCGACATGATGGAAATGGGCGTGCTCGACCCCACCAAGGTCACCCGCACCGCGCTGCAGAACGCCGCATCCATCGCCGGCCTGATGCTGACCACCGACTGCATGGTCGCCGACCTGCCGGAAGACAAGCCGGCCGCGCCGATGGGCGGCGGCATGGGCGACATGGGCGGCATGGGCATGATGTAATCGAAGCTGCCACGCTTCGCACCTGCGGAGCGCGACCCGAAAAAACCCGCGCTGTGCGCGGGTTTTTTTGCGCCCCGCGCGCGTCTAGCCGCTGTTCAGATGCCCATGGATATCCGGCCCGCTCGCTTCTCCCACGACCAGGCTGTCGACATGACGGAGCCATGGCAGTAGAAGAACCCCACCGGCAGGGAGTGATGCGCGACATGGGCGCATCCCTGTGGAAGTATCCCAAGCAGCCTCCGGCCCGAACGCAAGGCGCGTCCCGCTTGACGCTGTCGCAGCCCACCCGCTAGAATTCGCCCTCTTTTTGGCCAGTTAGCTCAGTTGGTAGAGCAGCGGATTGAAAATCCGCGTGTCCGTGGTTCGATTCCGCGACTGGCCACCACTTTCAAAGCCCAACCCTTCTCGGTTGGGCTTTTTCACATCTGGGCTTTCCTCACACCGTGCGGGGATTCCGCCGATTTTGCGTGTGTCACGGCCCTGTCGTGTCGGCCAGAAAGCGCACACCGCCCAGCCCGGTTTGACTCTCTTCTGGTCTCTCTTCTCAAAAAATCGGCCAGAAGTTCGCCAGCCGAGCCCACGCAGAACCCCTTTCGTGACAAGCGCTTGCCATTGATGTGCTGGATCGGGTTCGACGCATGGACCACTTGCTGCAATAGTCGAACCCGATGACAGCATGGCAGCGATCGTCAGCCCTTGGGCGGGTGCGGATCGTTGCCGTAGCTGTTGCGCTCGCGGATGCGACCGTTCTCGCCATGAATCAACACTTCGCTGGGATGGTTGATGGCGCTGTGGATTAATATATGGATTCCGAAGGCGCCGAGTGCGCTAATTTCTCTGTTCTCTGCCCATGGCATGGACAGGGTTTAATCCGCGCGCGGCGCGGGTAAACTTGGCGGCTGGAATCCTTACGAGTTTCGCAATCATGGCCATTCCCACCCCTACCGACATCAAGTTGCACCAGGCTTCAAAAAAACTGGAAATCGCCTTTTCTGACGGCGCGCGTTTCGAATTGCCTTTCGAGTTCCTGCGCGTGTACTCGCCCTCGGCCGAGGTGCGCGGGCACGGGCCCGGACAGGAAGTGCTGCAGGTCGGCAAGAAAGGCGTGACGATCAACGCCGCCGAACCGGTGGGCCTGTACGGCATCAACTTTTTCTTTTCCGACGGCCACGACACCGGCATCTATTCCTGGGAATACCTGTACGAGCTGGGCGTGAACCACGACGCGCTGTGGGCCGACTACCTGCGCCGCATGGACGAGGCCAAGGCTTCGCGCGATCCCGGCATTGCCGCGATGTTCGAGCGCAAGGTCCAGCCGAAATAAACGCGATGCGGGGCGGCATCGAGGACAGCGCGCCCCGCGGGGCGCGTTTTGTTTTGCCAGGGCTCGAAAGATGAGTTTGGCCGACGCGGTGAACGAGGCCATCACGCGCGCCACGGGCGAAGTCTTCCGGGCGAAGCGCACGCGCGACGTGGCGGGCGGCGACATCCATGCGGCGTCCGTGGTCGAGGACGGAGCGCGGCGCTATTTCGTGAAGGCGAACCGGGCGGCGAACCTGCCGATGTTCGAGGCCGAGGCCGCCGCGCTCGACGCGCTGGCGGCCGCGCACACCCTGCGCGTGCCGCGTCCGGTGGTTTCGGGCACGGCAGACGGGCGGGCTTTCCTGGTGCTGGAGTTTTTCGATCTCGCCGGCCGCGGCGACGCCGCCCGGCTGGGCGAGCAACTGGCGGCGCTGCACCGCGTGCCGCAGGCGCGCTTTGGCTGGACGCGCGACAACTGGATCGGCGCGACGCCGCAGCCCAACCCGGCGAGCGAAGACTGGATCGCGTTCTGGCGCGACGCGCGGCTGGGTTTCCAGTTCGCGCTGGCAGCGAAGAACGGTTACGGCGGCGCCCTGCAGCGCGACGGTGAAACCCTGCGCGCGAATCTGGCCGCCTTCTTCGATGGCTACACGCCGGTTCCCTCGTTGCTGCACGGCGACCTGTGGGGCGGCAATCACGGTTACCTGCCCGACGGCACGCCGGTGCTGTTCGATCCCGCCTGTTACGTGGGCGACCGCGAGTGCGATCTCGCGATGACCGAACTCTTCGGCGGCTTCGCCGCGGATTTTCACGCGGCCTACCGCGCGGCGTGGCCGCTCGACGCAGGCTATGCAGTGCGCCGCACGCTCTACAATCTCTATCACATCCTCAACCACGCCAACCTGTTCGGCGGCGGCTACGCGGCGCAGGCCGCGCGCATGACCGCAAGCCTGCTGGCGCACATCCGGTGATATCGATGCTGAAACGTTTTCTTTTACCGGGGCTGGTGCTCGCGCTCGCGGCGTGCGGCGGCCTGCCGTTCAACGCCAAACCGCCGAAGGTGAGCGTGGCCGATGTCGAGATCAAAAGCCTCGGGCTGCTGGAACAGAAATTCGACGTGGGCTTGCGGGTCGCCAACCCCAACGATTTTGATTTGAAGATCGAGGGGCTGGATTTCGAGCTGGAGGTGAACGGCCGCCCCTTCGCCACCGGGCTGGCGCGTGTGAGCACGCTGGTTCCGGCGGCGTCGAGCGCGGTGCTGCGGGTCGACGCGATCATGCCGTCGAAGAACCTGATCCGACAGCTGAAGACGCTGCCGCCGGAAACGCTCAAGGACGGCGTGCCCTACCGCATCAAGGGCCGGGTCAAGATCGACCGGCTGTCGGACTGGCTGCCGATCGACCATGCGGGCGTATACGGCGGCGAGGAGAAAAAGCCCGCCCCGGGCAGGGCGATTTGACGTGGACACTGCCGCAGGCACCGACCGTATACGCATCGAGCAGTTGCGAGCCCTGTTCCAGACTGCGCCGCTGGCGATGGGGGCGGCGCAGGTCGCGGCGCTGTTGCTCGCCGGCACACTCGCTTGGGGATTCTCCACGCCGCGTGACGGAATAGCTCTGTGGCTGGGGGCGGTCGGACTGGATGCGGCCGTGAGGCAGACGATGTGCTGGCGCTGGCGGCGTGACGTCGAACGCGATGCGCACGCAAGGCTCTGGGCTCGCCGCATGACCTGGGCGTCAATGGCGGGCGGCCTGTTGTGGGGTGTTGGCATGCTCGTGCTGATTCCGCCCGGACAATTGGTGCAGGAGCTGCTGGTGCTATTGGTCGTTTCCGCCGTGGCGTCCGGCTCGGTTCCCACCTTCGGGGCCTACCGGCCGGCGGCGTTCGCCTTCTTCCTGCCGGCAATTCTGCCTTACGGCGTGTGGGCGGCCTTGCAGGGCGACCCGTTCCATGTCGGGCTGGCGGCGCTCGACGCCGTCTATGCCGGCGTGCTGGTATGGCTGAGTCTGCGGGTGAGTGCCGACCTGGAGCGTGCGATCCGTCTTCGCTTCGACAATGAGACGCTGGCTACCGATCTGGCCCGACAGAAGGCGGAAGTCGAAGCGGCGAGCCTCGCGAAATCGCAGTTTCTTGCGGCAGCGAGCCACGATCTGCGACAGCCCGTCCACGCGCTCGGTCTATTCGTCGGTGCACTCGAACGCATGCCGCTGCCGCGAGAGGCGCATGAGATCGTCGCCCACATGGGCGCGTCCACGCGCGGGCTCGATCATTTGTTTTCGGCTCTGCTTGACATTTCGCGGCTCGATGCCGGCGTGGTTGGGGCCGTGCCTCGCGCGTTTCCGCTGGGGCCGCTGATCGAGCGGCTGTGCCGTGAATTCCGCGCCGAAAGCGAGGCAGCGGGGCTTGACCTGCGCTGCCGGTGGACGGCAATGTGGGCGATGGCCGACCCCCTTCTGGTCGAGCGTGTGCTGCGCAACTTCCTCGCCAATGCGATCCGCCACGCCGGCCGCCACGGCGTGCTGGTCGGGGTGCGTCGCGGTGGCGACCGTGTGCGTTTGATGGTCTACGACCGCGGGCCGGGCATTGCGCCGGAGATGCACGACAAGGTGTTCGAGGAATTTTTCCAGTTGGGCAACCCTGCGCGCGACCGGCGGCAGGGCTTGGGGCTGGGGCTGGCGATTACACGGCGGCTGGCGCGGTTGATGGCCTGCCCGATCCGGCTGGCGAGCGTGCCCGGACGGGGCTCGGCATTCGGTCTGGAACTGCCATTGGCACCCCCGGATGTGCATGCGTCCGCTGCCGAAACGACCGACCGCGTCTCGACAGGACGCTTCATCGCCGTGGTCGACGACGAGGCCGAGATACGCGTGGCCATGCACGAGATGCTGTCGCGCTGGGGACATCGCGTCTGCGTCGCGGGCTCCGGCGACGCGCTGCTGGCGGCGCTCGCGGCCGAGCCCGAAGTTCCCGCCCTGCTGCTGGCAGATTACCGGCTGGCGCATGGCGAGAACGGCCTCGATCTTGCCGATCGCCTGCGCGAGGCCTACAACGTTGAGATTCCGGTGCTCATCGTCACCGGCGACACCGCGCCGGATAGGCTGCGCGAAGCTTCCGAGCGCGGCTATCGGCTGTTGCACAAGCCGGTGCGCCCGTATCTTCTGGAACGGGCGTTGGTCGACATCTGGGCAGAGTCGTCAGCGTCCTGACGGCTCGGCGTGTTCCAGCCAGCCCAGCGCGTGCGCACGCGCGATGGCCTGACTGCGGTTGACGACGCCGAGTGCCTTGAAGATGGCGGTGACATGCGCCTTCACGGTCTTGTCCGAAAGATCGAGTTGTTGGCCGATGCGCTTGTTGGGCAGTCCCATGGCCATCAGGCGCAGCACGTCGTGCTGGCGCGCGGTGAGATCGGACGCCGCCGGCGCGGGCGCAAGCGAGGCGATTTCGCGCAACAGCCCGGCCGGCAGATAGGGCAGCCCACCCTGAACCTGGCGGATCGCCGCGAGCAGGGCGTCGAACGCGGCCGATTTCGGCACGAAACCCAGCGCGCCGGCCGCCAGCGCGCGTCGCACGTCGTCCGCCTCCGCCGAGCCGCTCACCACCAGCACCGTCTGGCCGCGCGCCG
>JAIWOS010000073.1 GCA_020217265.1 Thiobacillus sp.
CGGCCGCGGTGCGGCGGTCCAGCTCGTCCTCGGAAATGAAATTCTTCGCGCGCAGTTCGCCAAAGCGCTTGAGTTCCGCAGCCGCGAGCTTCGCCTGCGCCTCGGCGGCGGCCAGTTGCGAACGCGCCGCGCGCGCCGCGAGCGCGTAATCGCTGGGGTCGAGCGTGGCGATCACCTGGCCGGCGCCGACCTCGGCGCCGACTTCCACCACTCGGCTATGCACCCGCCCGCCAACCCGAAAGGCCAGATCGGTTTCATGGCGTGCGCGCACCTCGCCGGCATAGCGCGTCCCTGCCTCGAGGCTGCGCATCCCCACCCGTTCCGCGCGTACCGGCCGGATGTCCGGCGCGGCGGCCGGCGGCGGTTCGCGGCCACAGGCCGCCAGCAGGCAGATAAACAGGACAGCGGGCAGGGTTTTGTTCATGTCCGAGATTATGGCCCAAACCCCGGCGCGCCGCCCGCACGGCACAGTGTCACGGGCACGGGCTTGCGTCCGGCGCCGAGGACGTTCAGACTCCCGCCTTGGCCAAAACCGGCTGGGCCGGTTTTAACGTCGCAACACTGACGATACGTTGGAGCTCAGATCTCATGCCTGCATCATCCAAGCCCCTGACCGAAGCCGCGCTGCTGAAAATGCCGGAATCGGACTACATGAACGCCGCGCAGCTCGCGTTCTTCCGCGCGCGCCTCGAAGCCCTGCGCGACGAGATGCTCGCCAATGCGGCCGACACCGGCGAGCACCTGAAGGAAAACGAGAACTTCGCCGACCCCAACGACCGCGCCACGGTCGAGGAGGAAAACATGCTGGAGCAGCGCGTGCGCGACCGCGAGCGCAAGCTCCTGAAAAAGATCAACAAGGCGCTGGCGCGCATCGAGTCGGGCGAATTCGGCTACTGCCTCGAAACCGGCGAGCCGATCGGCCTGCCCCGCCTGCTCGCGCGCCCCACGGCCGAGTACTCCATCGAGGCGCAGGAACGCCACGAAAAAATGGAGAAGCTGCACGCCTGATTCGTCGGGCCGCACGCGATGGACGCGCCGCTTCCCGTCACGCTCCTCACCGGGTTTCTGGGCAGCGGCAAGACCACCGTCCTCAACCACCTCGTGCGCACGCTGCCGCGCACGGCCATCCTGATGAACGAGTTCGGCGAAGTCGCGCTCGATCACCAGCTCCTGCAGAAAATGGAAGGCCCGATGGCACTGCTGGCGGGCGGCTGCGTCTGCTGCACCATCTCGGGCAGCCTCTCGCCCACGCTCAAGAACCTGTGGATGGCGCGCGACAAGGGCGACATTCCCGCGTTCGAACGCGTCGTCATCGAAACCACCGGCATCGCCGACCCCGCCCCCGTGCTCGACAACCTGCTCAACGACCGCTGGGTGCGCGCACGCTTCCGCCTCGACGGCGTCGTCACCACGGTCGACGCGCTGTTCGGCATGGGTCAGCTCGACCAGCACTTCGAGGCGGTGAAGCAGGTGGCGGTGGCCGACAAGCTGCTGCTCACCAAGACCGACCTCGCCACGCCCGCCGCCGTGGCTACGCTCACCGCCCGGCTTGCCGAGCTGAACCCGGCGGCGGACATCGTCACCGTCGTCAACGGCGCACTCGATCCCGCGCACGTGCAGCATCTCGGGCTGTGGAACGCCGAGACGAAAACGGCCGAGGTCGCGCGCTGGCTCAAGGCAGCGCGCTACCGCCCGGCGCGCGCCGGGACGCTGGGCAAGACCGCCGCCCCGGAATCGCACGACGCGCGCATCCGCGCGTTTTCCGTGGTGCTCGACACCCCGCTCGACCGCTACGGCCTGTCCGCCGCGCTGTCGATGCTGACGTCGTTCCGTGCCGAGAACCTGTTGCGCTTCAAGGCCATCGTCAACCTGCAGAACGAAACGCAGCCCGTCGTGTTGCACGGCGTGCAGCACGTGCTCTATCCCGAGGTGAAGCTTCCTGCCTGGCCGGACGACGATCATCGCAGCCGCTTCGTCTTCATCGTGCGCGATCTCGACCCCGAATTCGTCGACAAGCTGCTGGCGGATTTCTCCGGCGCGGCGGCGAAAACCCTCCCATGAATCTTGCCCAGCGCGCCCTCATCGGCCTGATCCGCGTCTACCAGCTCGCGCTGTCGCCGTGGCTGGGCCGGCAATGCCGCTACCTGCCGACCTGCTCGGAATACGGCAAGGAGGCGATCGAAAAACACGGCGCACTCAAGGGCGCGTGGCTCGCGGCCAAACGCATCGGCCGTTGCCGACCGGGCTGCGCCCACGGCTACGACCCGGTGCCGCCGGTCGATCCGGCAAAGAAGCCGCGCTAGAATCCCGCCATGCCCATGCGCCGCCCGCTGATTTCCTGGCTGTTCGCGCTGGCCCTGCTGTTCGGGCAGGCCGCGGCGTTCGCGCACGCGCTCACCCACCTGCACGAGCACGACCCCGGCCTGTCCGACAAGGTCTGCGAAGTCTGCGTGGCGCAGGTTTCGCTCGGCGCCGCCGCGCCGCCCGCGCCGCTGCTCGTGCCCCTGATTCCCCGCGCTCACGCCGTCGCAGCCGCGCCGGCGACCTTCTGCGC
>JAIWOS010000170.1 GCA_020217265.1 Thiobacillus sp.
CGCGATGGCGGCCGCGGTCGAAGCGCACTGGCCGGCGACCGCCCCGCTGTCGGGCCTGGTCGTCACCCGCTACCGGCACAGCCTGCCGACCCGGCGCATCGAGGTCGTCGAAGCCAGCCACCCGCTGCCGGACGGCCGCGGCGAGGCGGCCGCGCTACGCATGCTGGCGATGGCCGGCGAGCTCGGCGAAGACGATCTGCTGCTGGCGCTGATCTCCGGCGGCGGCTCCAGCCTGCTCGCCGCCCCGGTCGACGGCGTGAGCCTGAAGGAGCTGCGTCAGGTGACCAAGGCATTGCTCGGTGCCGGCGCAACCATCCAGGAGATCAACACCGTGCGCAAGCACCTCACGCGGCTGTCGGGGGGGCAGCTCGCACGCGCAGCCAGCGGGGCCCGCGTGCTTGCGCTCATTATTTCCGACGTCGTCGGCGACGATCCCGCGTTCATCGCGTCGGGGCCCTGCGCGCCCGATTCCACGGGCTGCGCGGATGCGCTGACGGTGCTGGACCGCTTCGGCATCGCGCCGCCCGCGAGCGTGCGGCTACATCTCGAACGCCATCTCGGCGTCGACGACACGGCCAAGCCCGGCGAAGCCGGCTTCGCGCGCACCGAAAACCGCATCATCGCCAGCGCGCGCGCGAGCCTGGATGCGGCCGCCCGCCATTTCGAACAGCACGGCATCCCCTCACTGGTGCTGTCGGATTGCGTCTCCGGCAATGCACAGGCCGCAGCGGTACAGCACGCCGCGCTTGCGCGTGCCATCGCCCGGCGGCCGTTCGCGCTCATCTCGGGTGGCGAAACCACGGTCACGCTGCGCCCCCGGCATGGACGCGGCGGCCGCAACGCGGAATTCCTGCTCGCGCTGGCGTGCGCGCTGGGCGATGCGGGCTCCTGGGCAATTGCGTGCGATACCGACGGCATCGACGGCAGCGAAGACAACGCAGGTGCGCTGCTCACACCGGATGCGCTCGCCCGCGCCCGCGCCCGCGGCGTGGATGCGGCCGCCCATCTCGCCAGCCAAGACAGCTACGGTTTTTTCGCCGCGCTCGATGATCTCGTCGTCACTGGCCCCACCCGCACCAACGTCAACGACTATCGTGCGTTGCTGCTAGTTTAGGCGCTGCACGTCGACCGGATCGCCGACCTTCAGGCCATGCTTTTCCGCTGCGTTGCCGCGGTTGACCGCGAGTTCGAGCAGGCCCACGCTGTTCATGAACCAGAAGCCCTCGCCGCGTCCGACAAAACCGAAACTGTCGCTGTGCTTGAACGCCACGCCGGCCGCGCTCACGCGCGCATTCGCCGGAACGCTGCGCACCCCGGTCCAGGCATTGCCGTAGTGGTCGACATAGATGACGCGCGCCAGGTCGCCCGGGTCGAATTCGACGGCAAGTTTGTCTAGCGGCGAGAGCTTGTCCGCGGGAAATTCGCCGCGCGCGATCGCGGCGGCGATGGGCGCGAACAGATCGCGGCCATGGAAGGTCGCTGACAGCGTTTCTGGCCGCCACACGACACGCCAGATCTGCGTGTCTTTCGCGCGCGCAGCGAGCACCGACAGCAAGCCGTTGTCCGGCCCGACAAACCAGCGGCCGCCGGCGAGCACGACTACCGCATCGCGCGGCGTGCCCACGCCGGGATCGACCACGGCAAGAAACACGGCCCCGGGCGGAAAACCCCCGGCGAATGCGGCCAGCAGGTGCGCGCCAGCGTGAGGATTGAAGTCGGGCGCCTCGTGCAGCAGATCGATCACCGGCTGCGCGGGAGCGAGTTCGGTGAGGCGCGCCTTGACCTGGCCGACGTAGGGGTCGCGGCTGCCGAAATCGGTGAAGAGGACAATCATGGCGCATCCGGCTCGTGACGAAGCCTCGACTATGCCCGGCCGGGCGGCCATCGGCAAGCCGCTGGCACAGTCATGAAAAAAGCCGGGCAAGCCCGGCTTTTTTTGAATGCGACGCGGTTTATTCGGCGTCCACCGCCTCGGCGGTTTCCGGACGATCGACCAGCTCGACCAATGCCATCGGCGCATTGTCACCCACGCGGAAACCATATTTCAGAATGCGCAGGTAACCCCCCGGACGCGTCTTGTAGCGCGGGCCGAGTTCGCCGAAAAGCTTGACGACCATTTCACGGTCGCGCAGGCGGTCGAACGCCAGGCGGTGATTGGCGAGCGTCGGCTCCTTGCCCAGGGTGATCAGCGGCTCGACGAAGCGGCGCAGTTCCTTCGCCTTTGGCAGCGTGGTCTTGATGACTTCATGACGCAGCAAGGAGTTGCTCATGTTGCGGAACATGGCCAAACGGTGGCTGGTCGTGCGATTGAGTTTGCGGTTGGACTGACGGTGACGCATGGCATTTCCTTTCTACGGGTTTTATTCTTGGGCCAGGTCGCCTGCCAAGGCGACCCGCACTTTATAGTTGTGCTAAACAAAAAATCAGGGCCGTTCGAGCCCGGCAGGCGGCCAGTTCTCCAGTTTCATCCCTAGCGACAGCCCCTTGGAAGCGAGCACGTCCTTGATTTCGTTGAGCGACTTGCGGCCCAGGTTGGGCGTGCGCAGGAGTTCGGTCTCGGAACGCTGGATCAGGTCGCCGATGAAGTAGATATTCTCGGCCTTCAGGCAATTGGCGGAGCGAACGGTCAGTTCGAGATCGTCGACCGGACGCAGCAGAAGCGGATCGACCTGCGGCGAGCGCGGCGATTCGGATTCGGCAGGCGTGCCTTCCAGATCGGCAAAAACTGAAAGCTGGTTCACCAGGATACGGGCCGCAGTCCGCACGGCCTCTTCCGGCTCAACCACACCGTTGGTTTCGATGTCGATCACCAGGCGGTCGAGGTCGGTGCGCTGCTCGACGCGGGCGCTCTCGACCGAGTAGGCCACGCGGCGCACCGGGCTGAACGAGGCATCGACAAGAATCGAGCCGACGGCGCGGGTTTCGTCGGAAACCTTGCGTGCCGTAGCGGGCTGATAGCCGCGGCCGGCCTCGATCTTGATTTCCATGTCGAGCTTGCCGCCCTTGGTCAGGTGGGCAATGACATGATCCGGGTTCATCACTTCGATGTCGTGCCCAACTTCGATGTCACCAGCGGTGACAACGCCTTCGCCCGACTTCGAAACCTTGAGGACGGCTTCGGACTTGCCGTGCATCTTGAAGGCGATACCCTTCAGGTTCAGCAGGATATCGACGACGTCTTCCTGCACGCCCTCGATGGTCGAGTATTCATGGACGACACCGCTGATCGCGACTTCGGTCGGCGCATAGCCCACCATCGACGACAGCAGGATACGACGCAACGCATTGCCGAGCGTGTGGCCGTAACCGCGCTCGAAGGGTTCCATGATGACCTTGGCGTGCAGCGGGGAGGCACGATCGACCTCCACGATACGCGGCTTGAGAAATTCCGTGGCGCTTTGCATGGGATGCGTTTCCTTAAGTCTGGCTCAGGCTTACTTGGAGTACAGTTCGACGACCAGGGATTCGTTGATGGTCGAAGGCAGATCGGAACGCTGAGGCGCGGACTTGTAGGTGCCCTTGAGCGCCTTGGGGTCGACCTCGATCCACTCCGGGTAGCCACGCGCTGCAGTCGCCTCGGCCGCCGCCTTGATCCGCAGCTGAGCCTTGGCCTTGTCGACCACCTCGACCACGTCGCCGGCGCGCACCTGATACGACGGAATGTTGACGCGGCGGCCGTTCACCAGGATCCCGTTGTGGCGCACAACCTGGCGCGCCTCGGTGCGCGAAGCACCAAACCCCATGCGGTAGCACACCGAATCCAGGCGGGATTCCAGCAGCGACAGCAGATTTTCACCGGTCACGCCCTTGCTGCTGTCTGCCTTCTTGTAGATCAGGCGGAACTGGCCTTCCAGCACGCCATAGATGCGGCGGATCTTCTGCTTTTCACGCAACTGCACGCCGTAGCCGGACAGGCGCGCACCGCTCTTCTGGCCATGCTGGCCGGGCGCATACGCACGACGTTCGATGGCGCACTTGTCAGTGAAGCACTTCTCGCCTTTCAGGAAGAGCTTCTCGCCTTCGCGGCGGCACTGACGGCATTTGGGATCGAGATTACGAGCCATGATGATTCCCGAGAATTAGATACGACGCTTTTTGGAGGGGCGGCAACCGTTGTGCGGAATCGGCGTGACATCCGAGATTGCGACGATCTTGAAGCCCAGCGCATTCAGCGCGCGCACCGTGGATTCACGACCGGGCCCCGGGCCCTTGATACGCACCTCGAGGTTCTTGACGCCATATTCCTGCGCCATCTTGCCCGCATTTTCGGCCGCGACCTGGGCTGCAAACGGGGTCGACTTGCGCGAACCCTTGAAGCCCGCCCCGCCTGCCGTCGCCCACGACAGGGCATTTCCCTGACGGTCGGTGATGGTCACGATGGTGTTGTTGAACGAAGCATGAATGTGCGCGATACCCTCGGCGACATTCTTCTTGACCTTTTTACGGACACGCGTAGCGGTTTTGGTTGCCATGATTAACCCTTACTTTTTGATGGCCTTGCGCGGGCCCTTGCGGGTACGCGCGTTGGTGCGGGTGCGCTGACCACGCACGGGCAGGCCCTTGCGGTGACGGAAGCCGCGATAGCAGCCAAGGTCCATCAGACGCTTGATGTTCATGGTGATCTCGCGACGCAGGTCGCCTTCCACCGTGAATTTGGACACACCTTCGCGCAGGCGCTCCATTTCGGCCTCGGTCAGATCTTTGATCTTAGACGTCGGGGCGATGCCTGCCGCGTCACAGATCTTGCCGGACGTGGTCCGACCGATGCCGTAAATGGCGGTCAAGGCAATAACCGCGTGTTGATGATTCGGGATGTTTACCCCAGCAATACGAGCCATTCGCAGAGCTCCGAACGCAAAACAAAAAATTATAACACGTCAACCCAATATTGGCTGACTCGAATTCAATCTAGCCAGCGGCCGTTCACCCTTGGCGCTGCTTGTGGCGCGGGTCATCGCAAATTACACGAACCACGCCCTTACGGCGTACGATCTTGCATTTACGGCAAATTTTCTTCACAGAAGCCTGCACTCTCATGGTTTTCTCCATTCACGCCAACACACATCAGTTGGCTAACAACATCATTCACTTGGCGCGGAACACAATCCGGCCCTTGGTCAGATCATAAGGGGTCAGTTCTACTGTCACCTTGTCTCCGGGCAGAATGCGGATGTAGTGCATGCGCATCTTTCCGGAGATATGCCCCAGCAACACATGGCCGTTTTCAAGCTTGACTCGGAAAGTCGCATTGGGGAGGTTCTCCAGAACCTCACCCTGCATCTGAATCACATCTTCCTTCGACATCAGCGTCCTACCAGGCCGTTCTTGAAATTGGCTTTCTTCAAAAGGCCTTCATACTGGTGCGACATGACATACGCCTGAACCTGGGCCATGAAGTCCATCGCCACCACCACAATGATCAGCAGCGAGGTGCCCCCGAAATAAAAAGGCACGTTCCACTTCAAAATCAGAAATTCCGGCAGCAGACATACAAGCGTGATGTAGATCGCGCCCACCAGGGTCAGGCGCGTCAGTATCTTGTCGATATAACGCGCCGTCTGGTCGCCCGGGCGAATCCCGGGAACAAAGGCACCGCTTTTTTTCAAATTGTCGGCCGTATCCTTGGAGTTGAACACCAGCGCGGTATAGAAGAAACAGAAAAAAATGATCGCCAGCGCATAAAGCAGGACATATACAGGCTGCCCGGGCGACAAGGTCGCCGCGATGTCCTTCAGCCAGGTCATGCCGTCGCTGCTGCCAAACCAGCCAGCGAGCGTCGCCGGGAACAGAATGATGCTCGACGCAAAGATCGGCGGGATGACACCAGCCATGTTTAACTTCAGCGGCAGGTGCGAGCTTTGCCCACCCACGACCATCTTGCCGACCTGACGCTTGGCGTAATTCACCAGAATTTTGCGCTGACCACGTTCGACAAAGACTACCAGCGCGGTAACCAGCAGAACGGCAACGAATAGCATGAGCACCAGCGGAATCGAAAAGGCGCCAGTACGGGTCAGTTCTAGCGTCCCACCGATGGCATGCGGAAGACCGGCCGCGATGCCTGCGAAAATAATGATCGAAATGCCGTTACCCAGGCCGCGTTCAGTGATCTGTTCGCCGAGCCACATCAGGAACATCGTTCCCGCAGTCAAGGTAGCGACCGCTGTCAGACGAAAGACCAAACCGGGATCGAGCACGAGTCCCGCCTGTGCTTCCAGCGCGATCGCGATGCCGAGCGACTGAAACACCGCCAGCCCCAGCGTACCGTAGCGGGTGTACTGTGTGATCTTGCGTCGTCCGGCTTCGCCTTCCTTCTTGAGCGCTTCCAAATGCGGCGACACCGTGGTCATCAGCTGCACAATGATCGAAGCCGAGATGTACGGCATGATCCCCAGCGCAAAAACGCTGAAACGCGACAGCGCCCCCCCCGAGAACATGTTGAACATGCCCAAGATGCCGCCTTGCTGCGACTTGAACAACTGTTCGAGCACGACGGGATCGATGCCGGGAACCGGTATGAAGGTACCGATCCGGTATACGATCAGAGCGCCGAGCAGGAACATCAGGCGACGCTTGAGGTCGCCGAATTTGTTCAAGCCGGTTTTAGGAGTGGCCAAAGCGCGTCCTGCCCGAAATTATTCCGCGACGCTGCCGCCGGCAGCCTCGATCGCAGCACGCGCACCCTTGGTCACTGCCACGCCAGACAGCTTGATCGCCTTGCCGATCTCCCCCGAAAGGTAGACCCGGGCGGCACGTACCGCGCCATTGACCACACCAGCCTGCTTGAGGACCAGCAGGTCGATCTGGTCAGTGCCGATGGCAGCCAGTTCGGACAGGCGCACGCGCGCTGTGTCGTCCTTGGTCAGCGAAACGAAACCACGTTTCGGCAGACGACGATGCATGGGCATCTGACCACCCTCGAAGCCAACCTTGTGGAAGCCGCCTGCGCGGGACTTCTGCCCTTTGTGGCCACGACCAGCGGTCTTGCCGAGGCCGGAGCCGATGCCGCGCCCCACACGACGCTTGTCCTTCTTGGCGCCGTCAGCCGGCTTGATGTTATTCAGTTCCATTTAAGCCTCGCACTTCACCAGATAGGCAACCTTGGTAATCATGCCGCGGTTAGCCGGCGTATCCAGCACTTCGACGGTATGGTTCAGACGACGCAGACCCAGCCCGCGCACGCAGGCGCGATGCGGCGCCTTGGTACCGATCAGGCTCTTGACCAGCGTCACCTTGATTTTCTTCTGTTCGCTCATGACTTACCCCGTGATGTCTTCGACGGACTTGCCGCGCTTGGCGGCAATTTCAGACGGCGTAGACATTTTCATCAGGCCATCCAGCGTTGCGCGCACGACGTTGTAAGGGTTGGTCGAGCCCAGGCATTTTGCAAGGACGTTCTGCACGCCCATCACTTCGAACACGGCACGCATGGCACCACCGGCGATGATGCCGGTACCTTCGGAGGCCGGTTGAATCAGCACGCGAGAGGCGCCATGCTGCCCGACAACGGTGTGGTGGAAAGTGCCATTCCTGAGGCTGACCTTGACCAGCTTACGACGCGCCTCTTCCATGGCCTTCTGCACGGCCACCGGCACTTCGCGGGATTTGCCCTTGCCCATGCCGATGCCACCATCGCCATCGCCAACCACGGTCAGCGCGGCAAAACCCATGATCCGGCCACCCTTCACCACCTTGGTGACGCGGTTGACCGAAATCATCTTCTCGCGCAAGCCGTCGCCGCGCTCTTCGTTACTCGTAGGTGCTGTACGGGCCATCTTGATTCCGCCTCGTTAAAATACCAAACCGCCTTCGCGGGCCGCCTCTGCAAGCGCTTTGACGCGCCCGTGAAACTTGAAACCCGACCGATCGAAAGCCACTTTTTCAATACCCAAGCCTTTGGCCTTTTCCGCCAGACGCTTGCCGACTGCCGCGGCCGCGGCCGTATTGCCGCCATTGGCGAGCTGCGCACGCAGGTCCTTGTCGTTGGAAGATGCGCTGGTCATCACCGTACCACCATCTGCCGAGATGATCTGCGCGTAGATATGGCTGTTGGTGCGATGGATGGCCAGGCGGATCGCCTTGACGGCCGCGATTTTGGCGCGGGTTTTGCGCGCCCTGCGAATCCGTGATTGCTTGGTGTTCATTGTCTGTCCTTAAGCCTTACTTCTTCTTGGTCTCTTTCTTGATGACCACTTCGTCGCTGTAACGAACGCCCTTGCCCTTGTACGGCTCTGGCGGACGGTACGCGCGAACGTCGGCGGCAACCTGGCCCACTGCCTGACGGTCGATACCCTTGATCACGATCTCGGTCTGCGTCGGCGTCTCGACCTTGATGCCAGCAGGCATCTTGTGCACGACAGGGTGCGAAAAACCCAACGTCAGGTTGAGCGCATCACCCTGCGCCTGCGCGCGGTATCCCACGCCCACCAGCGTCAGACGCTTCTCGAAGCCTTTGGAGACACCCTGCACCATGTTGTTGACCAGGGCGCGCATCGTACCCGCCATGGCATTGGCCTGGATGCTGTCGCCGACAGGCGCAAAGCTCAGCACACCATCGTTCAGCGACACATTCACGTCGGGTGACGCCGCCCGGCTGATCGAGCCCAGCGGGCCCTTAACGGAAATGCCGTTGCCCAGAGTCACCTCTACGCCCTTGGGCACGGTAATGGGGTTTTTTGCTACACGTGACATATCCGTTCTCCCTTACGCAACGACGCAGAGGATTTCGCCACCCACGCCCTTAGCGCGCGCGTGACGGTCCGTCATGACGCCACTCGAAGTGGACACGATAGCAACACCCAGACCGTTCATCACTCGCGGCAGTTCTTGAGCCCCTTTGTAAATGCGCAGTCCAGGTTTGCTCACACGTTCAATGTGTTCGATCACAGGGCGGCCGGCATAATACTTGAGCTGTAGCTCGAGCTCAGGCTTGCCCGCTTCACCGCGGACAACGTAGTCGTCGATATAGCCTTCGTCTTTCAGAACCTTGGCAATTGCCACCTTGACCTTGGAGGAGGGCATCGACACCGACGCCTTTTCCACCGATTGCGCATTGCGGATGCGGGTCAGCATGTCCGCGATGGGATCACTCATACTCATCTCGTTCGCCCTTTACCAGCTTGCCTTGACGATGCCGGGAATCTCACCCTTCATCGCGTACTCGCGCAACTTGCCGCGCGCCAGACCGAATTTGCTGAACACACCACGCGGACGCCCCGTCAGCTGGCAGCGATTGCGCTGACGCACAGGGCTCGCGTTGCGCGGTAAGGCCTGCAGCGCCTGGTAAGCAGCCATGCGCTCTTCATCGGTGCTGTGCGAATTGGCAATCACGGCTTTCAGCGCAGCACGCTTGGCGGCATATTTCTTCACCAAGCGGGCGCGCTTCTCTTCACGATTGATCAAGGATAACTTGGCCATGCCTACCTCAATTCTTGAACGGGAAACTGAAGGCGGCCAGCAGGGCACGCGCTTCGTCGTCGGTCTTGGCGGTCGTGGTGATGGTGATGTTCATTCCACGCAGCGCATCGATTTTGTCGTACTCGATTTCCGGGAAAATGATTTGTTCCTTGACACCCATGTTGTAGTTGCCACGGCCATCGAAGGATTTTCCCGACACACCACGAAAATCGCGGATACGCGGCATTGCGACCGTAACCAGACGATCCAGGAATTCGTACATCTGGGCGCGACGCAAGGTCACCATGCAGCCCACAGGGTAATTCTCGCGAATCTTGAAACCCGCAATGGACTTCTTCGACTTGGTGACGACAGGCTTCTGGCCGGCGATTTTCTGCATGTCACCGACGGCATGCTCCATCACCTTCTTGTCAGCAACCGCTTCACCCACACCCATATTCAGGGTGATCTTCTGGATGCGCGGCACCTCCATGACAGACTTGTAGCCGAATTGCTCAACCAGCTTCGGCACGACCGTGTCGCGATAAAATTCTTGCAAACGCGCCATGATTACCCCTGTACGTCGACCATTTCACCGTTGGACTTAAAGACACGCACCTTGCGACCGTCATCCAACTGCTTGTAACCCACCCGATCCGCTTTCTGTGTCGCCGGATTGAACAGCGCGACATTGGATGCATTGATCGGCATTTCTTTTTCGACGATACCGCCCTGGATGTTACGCATGGGGTTGGGCTTCTGGTGTTTCTTGACGCGGTTTACACCCTCAACCACGACAGCACCATCGTCAAGCACGCGCAGAACAGTGCCGCGCTTGCCCTTATCTTTGCCGGTGAGAACGATCACTTGATCGCTTTTACGAATTCGAGCCATGATTCCCTCTTACAGAACCTCGGGTGCCAGCGAGACGATCTTCATGAACTTCTCGGTGCGCAGTTCACGCGTGACAGGGCCGAAGATACGAGTACCGATCGGCTCCAGCTTGTTGTTGAGCAACACGGCCGCATTGCCATCAAAGCGCACCAGCGAGCCATCGGGACGGCGCACGCCCTTGGCAGTGCGCACCACAACCGCGTTGTACACATCACCTTTTTTTACACGTCCACGCGGCGCAGCATCCTTGATGCTGACCTTGATAATGTCACCCACGCTGGCGTAACGACGATGACTACCACCCAAGACCTTGATGCACATCACCGAGCGCGCACCGGTATTGTCTGCCACGTCCAATACGGACTGCATCTGAATCATTTAATTGCCTCCAACTTAATCCACCGCTAATCAAGAAGCACAGCCGGTGGCCAGTTTTGGAACCCGTTCGGGAGAAATTCGCCTGCCTAAAACACAAGCGCAAATATCGTGTCGGCGAACCGGACAGAAACCAACCGGCCAGCCAACCGGAAAACCCGGCACTATACCGGGTTTTACTCATATATGCAAGTCTTATACGCGCGCGCGCTCGATCAACTTGCTGACCGTCCAGGCCTTGGTACGCGAAAGCTTGCGCGTTTCCTCGATCTGCACAGTATCGCCTTCGTGAAACTCGTTGTTCTCGTCGTGCGCATGATACTTCTTCGACATCCGGATCACCTTGCCAATCACCGGGTGTTTCACGCGACGCTCAACCAGCACGGTTACCGTCTTGTTCATCTTGTCGCTCACCACACGCCCGGTCAACGTGCGTACCATCTTCTTGCTTTCAGTCATGCTTGACCCGCCTTCTCGCGCATAATGGTCTTGACTCGGGCAATGTCGCGACGCAGCTTGCCGAGGTCGGCCGTCTTGTTCGACTGCTGCGTCGCCACCTGCATGCGCAGCGCAAAATGGGCGCGCAGCAGCGACTCGAGTTCCTGCTTCAGTTCGGCGGCATTCTTGCCGCGCATTTCCTTGGTGTTCATCGATCAGCTCCCGATCATGCGGGTAACAAACGTCGTGGCGATCGGCAGCTTGGCCGCAGCCAGGCGAAAGGCCTCGCGAGCGAGCTCCTCGTTCACGCCGTCCATTTCATACAAAACCTTGCCCGGCTGGATTTCGGCGACGTAGTACTCAGGCGCGCCCTTGCCGTTACCCATACGAACCTCGGCCGGCTTACGCGAAATGGGCTTGTCCGGAAAAATGCGGATCCAGATACGTCCACCCCGCTTGATGTGGCGTGTCATGGCACGACGGGCGGCCTCGATCTGGCGAGCAGTCAGGCGACCACGGGCCACGGCCTTGAGGCCGAAGTCGCCAAAGCTCACGCTGGCGCCGCGGGTGGCGAGACCGGTATTACGGCCCTTCTGTTCCTTGCGGTATTTTCTTCTAGCTGGCTGCAGCATGTTTCACTCCCGATTTCTTGCCGCGCTTCTCCTGTTCGGCAGCAGCCGGCTGTTCGCCGCGGTTCAGCGCGTCGCCCTTGTAGACCCAAACCTTGATGCCAATGATTCCGTAGGTCGTCTTGGCTTCCGCAAAGCCGTAGTCGATTTCGGCACGCAGGGTGTGGAGCGGAACGCGACCTTCGCGATACCACTCGGTGCGCGCGATTTCAGCACCGTTAAGACGACCAGAACTCATGATCTTGATGCCTTGTGCACCCAGGCGCATGGCGTTCTGCATCGCACGCTTCATGGCACGACGGAACATGACGCGCTTTTCAAGCTGCTGCGCAATGCCGTCGGCAATGATCTGCGCGTCGGTTTCAGGCTTGCGCACTTCTTCGATGTTCACATGAACCGGAACCGACATCATGCGCGAGAGTTCACCGCGCAGCACTTCGATGTCCTCGCCCTTCTTGCCGATGACCACACCCGGACGTCCGCTGAAAATCGTGATGCGCGCGTTCTTTGCCGGACGCTCGATCAGCACCTTGGAAACCGACGCATGCGAAAGCTTCTTTTTCAGATAATCGCGAACCCTGATGTCTTCCAGCAGCGTGCTGGCGAAATTGCGGTTCGAGCCGTACCACTTGGCCGTCCAGGTGCGCTGAACGCCCAGACGGAAACCAGTCGGATGAATTTTTTGTCCCATCGCGCTTCCTTAATCGCCTACGGTCACGGTGATGTGACAGGTCGGTTTGCTAATACGGTTACCGCGGCCCTTCGCGCGGGCAGTGAAGCGCTTCAGCACCGAGCCCTGGTCGACGTAGATCGTCTTCACTTTCAGGGTATCGATATCCGCGCCCTCGTTATGCTCGGCGTTGGCGATCGCCGATTCCAGCACCTTTTTGATGATGCCGGCGCCTTTTTTGGGGCTGAAGGCCAGAATGTTCAATGCCTTTTCCACACGCAGACCACGAATCTGGTCAGCGACCAGACGGCCTTTCTGTGCGGACAGGCGGGTACCACGCAAAATCGCAGAAACTTCCATCATGCGCTCCTTATTTCTTCGCCTTCTTGTCCGCGACGTGGCCCTTGAAGGTACGCGTCAGCGAGAATTCGCCCAGCTTGTGGCCCACCATGTTTTCGGTGACAAAGACCGGAACATGCTGGCGACCGTTGTGCACCGCGATCGTCAGCCCGATGAAATCGGGCAGGACCGTGGAACGCCGCGACCAGGTCTTGATCGGGCGCTTGTCGTTCGAGCCGCGCACCGCCTCGATCTTCTTCAGCAGATGGGCGTCGACGAACGGGCCTTTTTTAATTGAACGTGCCATATCTTTCTACCTCTATCAGCGCGCGTGACGGCGGCGGACGATCATGTTGGATGTGCGCTTGTTACTGCGAGTGCGGTAGCCCTTGGTCGGCGTACCCCACGGGCTGACCGGATGGCGCCCCGCCGCAGTACGGCCTTCACCACCGCCATGCGGGTGATCGACCGGGTTCATTACCACACCGCGTACCGTCGGACGCACACCACGCCAGCGCATCGCACCGGCCTTGCCGATCGAGCGCAGGCTGTGCTCTTCATTGCCCACCTCACCCAGCGTCGCGCGACAATCGACGTGCACCTTGCGGATTTCACCTGAGCGCAGGCGCAACTGTGCGTACGCACCCTCGCGTGCCAGCAACTGCACAGAGGCCCCGGCGGAGCGTGCAATCTGCGCGCCCTTGCCCGGCATCATCTCCACGCAGTGCACGGTCGAGCCGACCGGGATACTACGCAGCGGCAGGCAGTTGCCTGATTTGATCGGCGCATCAGCACCGTTGAGCAGTAGCTGGCCAACCTCTATACCGCGCGAAGCAATGACATAGCGACGCTCGCCATCGGCATAACACAGCAGCGCAAGATGCGCGGAGCGGTTGGGATCGTATTCGATACGCTCAACCTTGGCCGGAATGCCATCCTTGTTGCGACGGAAATCGACCACACGATAATGCTGCTTGTGACCGCCGCCCTTGTGGCGAACGGTGATATGGCCGTTGTTGTTGCGACCAGAACCACGCTTCTTGGGTTCGACAAGGGCTGCCACCGGCTTGCCTTTGTGCAGACCCGGCGTCACGACTTTCACGACCGCACGGCGACCGGCAGATGTGGGTTTGACTTTAATCAATGCCATGATTTCTCTCTCCCTTACTGGCCGGACGCGAAGTCAATGTCTTGACCCGGCTTGAGGGTGACATACGCCTTCTTCCAGTTGTCACGGCGCCCCGTCACACGACCGGAACGCTTGACCTTGCCCTTGACGTTCAACACCTGCACACCGGTCACCTCAACCTTGAACAGGCTGGCGACTGCCGCACCGATTTCCTGCTTGGTCGCATCCGGCAAGACGCGGAACACCACCTGATTCATCTTGTCGGCCACGCGCGTGCTCTTCTCAGAGATCACCGGCGCGAGAATGACCTTGAGCAAACGCTCCTGACTGATCGCCCCCATCACACCATCTCCTCGAATTGCTTGACCGCCGCTTTGGTGATCAGCACGTTGCCGAATTTGACCAGACTCCACGGGTCAGCCTGATGCGGCTCGACCACATAAACGTCGCGCAGATTGCGGGACGAAAGCCAGAGATTGTCATCGACCGCGTCGGCGATAATCATGACCTTGCCGAAACCCATCGATTTCAGGCGGCTAGCGAGCAGCTTGGTCTTGGGCGAATCCACACCCAGGCTTTCAACGACCTTGAGCTTGCCCTCGCGCGCCAGCTGCGACAGGATGGTCGCCAGGCCAGCGCGATACATCTTGCGGTTCACCTTGTGGGCGAAGTTTTCATTCGGCTTGTTCGGGAAGGTCACACCACCCCCGCGCCAGATCGGGCTCGATGTACGGCCCGAACGTGCGCGGCCGGTGCCCTTTTGACGCCACGGCTTGTGCGTCGACGCAGTCACTTCGGCGCGCGTCAGCTGCGCACGATTGCCGCCGCGCGCATTGGCCTGGAACGCGGTCACCACCTGATGCACCAGCGCCTCGTTGTAATCGCGACCAAAGGTTTCGTCAGAGGCAGCCACACTGGCAACCTGCTGACCTTGCTCGTTAATGACGGCCAGATCCATCAGGCACCCCCTTTCACAGCCGGGCGGACCACGACGTGACCGCCCTTGGCGCCCGGTACAGCACCTTTGACCAACACCAAACCACGCCCGGCATCGACGCGCACGACCTCGAGATTTTGCTTGGTGCAGGTGACCGCCCCCATGTGGCCCGCCATGCGTTTACCGGGGAAAACACGGCCAGGATCCTGCGCCATACCTATCGAACCCGGCACATTGTGCGAGCGCGAATTGCCATGCGTGGCGCGTTGCGAACCGAAATTGTGGCGCTTGATGGTGCCCGCAAAGCCCTTGCCCTGAGTCACCCCCGTCACGTCGACTTTCTGGCCCGCTTGGAACAGCTCGACCGAGACTTGCATCCCCGCCCGGTATTGCGAAGCAATTTCAGGCGTGACACGGAATTCGCGCATCAGCTCGCCCGCGTCCACACCCGCCTTGGCGAAATGACCGGCTTCTGCCTTGTTGACGCGGCTATTGCGACGGCTTCCATAGGCGAGTTGCACTGCGGAATAGCCATCCGTTTCTGGCGTGCGCACTTGCGTGACACGATTGTGGGACATTTCCAGCACGGTCACCGGAACGGACGCGCCATTCTCGGTGAAAATGCGGGTCATGCCGACCTTGCGGCCAACGAGCCCGATACTCATGTTCGTATTTCCTATCTCAAGTCGCCAACAGGCCGGCGACAAGGTTTGTAGGTGCCGATTACTATTGACCGGCGACTAATTAGAAACAGCCAAGGGGCGGCATTATACCCATGCCGCCAATCTCTTACAACTTGATTTCGACGTCCACGCCCGCCGGGAGGTCTAGCTTCATCAGCGCGTCGACCGTTTTGTCGGTCGGATCCATGATGTCCATCAGACGACGATGCGTGCGGATTTCGAACTGATCCCGGCTCGCCTTGTTGACGTGCGGGGAACGCAGGATATCGAAGCGCTCGATCGAGGTCGGCAGCGGCACCGGGCCTTTGACGACGGCGCCCGTGCGCTTGGCGGTTTCAACGATTTCCAGCGCAGACTGATCGATCAGCTTGTAATCGAATGCCTTCAGGCGGATACGGATTTTCTGGTTTTGCATAAGATTCGCCTTACTCTTCGATCTTGGCCACGACGCCGGCGCCGACGGTACGACCGCCTTCGCGGATGGCGAAACGCAGGCCTTCGTCCATGGCGATCGGGGCAATCAGGTTGACCTTGATGCTCACGTTGTCGCCCGGCATGACCATCTCGGTGCCGGCCGGCAGCTCAATCGCGCCGGTGACGTCGGTGGTGCGGAAGTAGAACTGCGGACGGTAGCCGTTGAAGAAGGGGGTGTGACGACCGCCCTCGTCTTTGCTCAGCACGTAGATCTCGGCGCTGAACTTGGTGTGCGGCTTGATCGAGCCGGGCTTGGCCAGAACCTGGCCGCGCTCGACTTCTTCGCGCTTGGTGCCGCGCAGCAGGACGCCGACGTTGTCGCCCGCCTGGCCCTGGTCGAGCAGTTTGCGGAACATTTCGACGCCGGTGCAGGTGGTCTTCAAGGTGGGCTTGATGCCGACGATTTCGATTTCTTCGCCTACCTTGATGATGCCGCGCTCGACACGACCGGTGACGACGGTGCCGCGACCGGAGATGGAGAAGACGTCTTCGACGGGCATGAGGAAGGGCTTGTCGATGGCGCGCTCGGGCTCGGGGATGTAGCTGTCAAGGGCGTCGGCCAGCTTGAAGATGCTGGGCTCGCCGATGTCGCTCTGGTCGCCTTCGAGGGCTTTCAGGGCGGAACCGACGATGATGGGGGTGTCGTCGCCAGGGAAGTCGTACTTGGACAGGAGTTCGCGAATCTCCATTTCGACGAGCTCGAGCAGTTCGGCGTCGTCGACCATGTCGGCCTTGTTCATGTAGACGATGATGTAGGGCACGCCAACCTGACGGGCAAGCAGGATGTGCTCGCGGGTCTGGGGCATGGGGCCGTCGGCGGAGGAGACGACGAGAATGGCGCCGTCCATCTGGGCGGCACCGGTGATCATGTTCTTGACGTAGTCGGCGTGGCCCGGGCAGTCGACGTGGGCGTAGTGGCGATTGGCGGTTTCGTATTCGACGTGGGCGGTGTTGATGGTGATGCCGCGCGCCTTTTCTTCGGGCGAGGAGTCAATCTCGTCGTATTTCTTCGCCGCACCGCCAAATTTCTTCGCCAGAATGGTGGTGATCGCCGCGGTCAAGGTGGTCTTGCCGTGGTCAACGTGTCCAATCGTGCCTACGTTTACGTGCGGTTTGGTCCGCTCGAACTTTTCCTTAGCCATT
>JAIWOS010000098.1 GCA_020217265.1 Thiobacillus sp.
TTGATGGTGCCGACGGCGAGACTCGAACTCGCACGACCAAGGTCACTACCCCCTCAAGATAGCGTGTCTACCAATTCCACCACGTCGGCCACCGGGCTGTCGCCCGTTGGATACTGCTTGAAACTTACTGCGGAATATCCCCCGCTTTGGACCCGTTCGGCTGTGCCGGCACGGGCACCGACTGTGCCGGTGCCGGAACGGCAGTCCGCTCGGTAACGCTGCCACTCGGCTTGTGCTGCTGCAAGCCGAAGTACGCCAACCCAAGACTGGTCAGGAAAAACAGCGTCGCCAGAATGGCAGTGCTGCGGCTCAGGAAATTTGCCGAACCGGTGGCCCCGAACAGGCTGCCGGCCGAACCGCTGCCGAAGGCAGCACCCATATCGGCTCCCTTGCCCTGCTGCAGCAACACCAGCACCACCACGGCAACAGCAACCACAATGTGAAAAATCCAGACCAGGGTTTCCATGTTCTTCCAGCTTAATTGGCGGCCGCCTTGCAAATCGCCACGAACTCGTCGGCAATGAGCGAAGCCCCGCCGATGAGGCCGCCGTCGATATCCGGCTGAGCCAGCAATTCTGCCGCATTTGACGCCTTGACGCTACCCCCGTATTGAATCGTCAGTCCATCGGCGATGGTGGCATTGAGCGCAGCAATCTTGCTACGGATGAAGGCATGCACTGCCTGGGCCTGTTCCGGCGTTGCGGTCTTTCCGGTACCGATCGCCCAGACTGGCTCGTAGGCAAGCACGGCACGGGCCAGCGAGGCCACACCGGCCGCCTCGATCACGGCATCGATCTGGCGTGCAACGATCCGTTCGGTGATCCCTGCTTCGCGCTCTTCGAGCGACTCGCCCACGCACAGGATGGGCGTGAGCCCGGCCGCCTGCGCGGCCACGTACTTCCGCGCCACCACGGCATCCGTTTCGCCGAACAGGCTGCGGCGTTCCGAATGGCCCACGATGACATATTTGCAGCCGAAATCGAGCAGCATGGCGGCAGACACCTCGCCGGTAAATGCGCCCTTGGGCTGGTCGGACAGGTTTTGCGCCCCCCAGGCAATCGACGAGCCTGACAATGCGGCCTGAACCTGCGCCAGGTAGGGAAAGGGTACGCACACGACGGCTTCCATGCCTGCCAGCGCAGGCTTGATCGCAGAAAGCAGCGCGGCGTTGTCCGTCAGGCTGCCATGCATTTTCCAGTTACCGGCTACGAGCTTCTTGCGCATCGTCCAATTCCTGAGCGGAAGTCCGCCAAACAAAAGTGCGCGATGGTAAACGCGCCACGCCTGGCGGTCAACCGCCGGGCGTGGCAATTCCGCCTCAGCCGAAGCGTCCGGTGATGTAGTCTTCGGTCTGTTTCTTGCCCGGCCGCATGAATATGGTGCCGGTTTCGTTGAACTCGACGAGTTCGCCGAGATACATGAAGGCGGTGTAGTCGGAAATCCGTGCCGCCTGTTGCATGTTGTGAGTGACGATCGCGATGGTGTAATCGCTCTTCAGTTCGTTGATGAGCTCTTCGATCTTGGCAGTGGAGATCGGATCCAGTGCCGATGTCGGCTCGTCCAGCAGGACGATCTCCGGCCTGACGGCTACCGCGCGCGCTATGCAAAGGCGCTGCTGCTGGCCGCCCGACAAAGACAAGCCGCTCTGGTTGAGCTTGTCTTTTACCTCGCCCCACAAGGCGGCCTTGTTCAGCGCCCATTCGACGCGATCATCCATCTCGCTTTTCGACATGCGCTCGTACAGACGCACGCCAAAAGCGATGTTTTCGTAGATGGTCATCGGAAACGGCGTAGGTTTCTGGAACACCATGCCGATCTTGGCGCGAACCAGGTTCACATCCTGCGACTTGTCGAGCAGGTTCTTGCCATGAAAGAGAATCTGGCCTTCGGCACGCTGCCCGGGATAGAGGTCGTACATGCGGTTGAAGGTGCGCAACAAGGTGGACTTGCCACAGCCCGACGGGCCGATGAAGGCCGTGACCTTCTTGTGCGCAACGTCGAGGCTGACATTTTTCAGGCCCCTGAAATCGCCATAGAAGAAATCCAGGTCACGCACTTGCAGCACGGCATTCTCGATGACGGGCGGTTTTTGGTCGGGCATCGGGAGGCTCCGTAATTAACGTTTGTCTTTGTTGCGGAACGCGACGCGCACGCCGATGTTCACGGTCAGCACCAAGAGGGCGATGAGCAGCGCGCCAGCCCAGGCCAGGTTCACCCAGTTGTCGTAAGGCGACAGCGCGAACTGGTAAATCACCACAGGCAGGTTACCCATGGGTTCCGACATGTTGGTGCTGAAAAACTGGTTGTTGAGCGCGGTGAAAAGCAACGGCGCGGTTTCGCCCGTGATGCGCGCCATCGCCAGCAGCACGCCGGTAACGACACCCGATTTCACCGCCCGCAGCGTGATCTTCAGCGACACCTGCCAACGCGGCGCCCCCACTGCAAAAGCCGCCTCGCGCAGACTCGTGGGAACAAGTTTGAGCATGTTTTCAGTGGTGCGCACCACGACGGGTATCGCGATCAGCGCCAGCGCCAGCGAGCCTGCCCAGCCCGAGAAACCGCCCGTGGTCGCCACGAACAGTGCATAAACGAAGAGGCCGATGACGATCGACGGCGCCGACAGCATGATGTCGGTCATGAAACGCGTGAACGAGGCGAATTTCGAGATACGTCCGTACTCTGCAAGATAGATCCCGGCCAGGATGCCAACCGGCGTGGCGATCAGCATGGAGAACAACAGAATAAGGCCGCTGCCGACGATGGCGTTGCGCAGGCCGCCCCCCTCGGTACCCGGCGCCGGCGTGTCCTGCGTGAACAGATCCCAGGACAAGGCGGCAAACCCCTTGGAAAACAGCGTCCAGAGTATCCATAACAACGCGACGAGGCCCACGCTCATGGCCAGCATCGACAGGGTGATGCCGATCCGGTTGATCCAGAGTCGGCGGGTATAGAGACTCAACATGCTTACAGGCCCTCGGAGCCCATGCTGCGGCTGATAAGCCAACGTGATATCGCAAGCACCACGAAGGAAATGACGAACAGGATCAGCCCCAGCGCGAACAACGATGCAATATGAAGACCCGGGTCGGCCTCGCCGAATTCGTTGGCGAGTGTCGAGGCAATCGACGTGCCCGGTGCGAACAGGCTGCCGACGATGCGGTTGGCATTGCCGATGACGAAAGTGACCGCCATGGTTTCACCAAGCGCGCGCCCCAGCCCCAGCATGATGCCGCCGATCACGCCGACCCGCGTGTAAGGCAGCACGATGTTGCGCACCACCTCCCAGGTCGTACAGCCCATGCCGTAGGCCGATTCCTTGAGCACGTCGGGCACGGTTTCGAACACGTCGCGCATGACCGAGGCGATGAAGGGAATGACCATCAGCGCCAGCACGATGCTCGCGGTGAGAATGCCCACCCCGATGGGCGGGCCCGCGAACCACCCTCCGATGACGGGCACATCGCCAAGCGCGGCCTGCAAGGGAGGCTGTATGTGTTCCGCGAACAGCGGCGCGAATATGAACAAGCCCCAGATGCCGTACACGATGGACGGCACACCCGCCAGCAGTTCGATCGCCGTGCCCAGGGGCCGGCGCAACCACACGGGACAGGTTTCGGTCAGAAACAGGGCGATACCAAAACTGATCGGCACCGCCAGAACCAGCGCGATGACGGAAGTCACCACGGTGCCATAGATGGCCGCCAGCGCGCCGTACTGGTCGTCCGGCACGCTCCAGACATTGGTCCACAGGAACGACAGGCCAAAGGCCTGAAAGCTGGGCCACGCCTCGATCGTCAGCGAAACCAGGATGCCCAGCAAGGCCGCCAGAACCACAAAGGCGAACAACTGCGTGGAATAGTGGAAAAGAACGTCCTGTAGCCGGAATCGCCTGACTTGCTGGATATGCAGGTCGATGCCGCCAGATGCGTCGCGCTCGCTCACGTGGAATGCCTATGATTTTGTCTTATCTGCGAAAAAACCCGCCTGGGCGGACGCTTTCGCGGATGGCCGGGAGGAACCCCCGGCCTGCCGTTCATGCTAAATGCATTACTTGATGTTCTTCATCTCCGCTTCGACCATTTTCACGACAGCGGGCGGCAACGGCACAAAACCCAAGTCTTCTGCCATTTTCTGACCGTTCTTGAGCGACCAGGCGAAGAAATCGACCACACCCTTCTGCTTGGCGGGATCGCCCTTCTCGTAAGCCAGCATGTAGGTGGCGGACGTGATCGGCCAGGCATTCTTGTGCGCCTGGTCGAGCAGATCCGGCGCCATGCCGCGCACCTTGAAGTTGGCACCAGCGGCTGCGTCGGCCACCGCGTCCTGGCTCGGAACGATAAAATTGCCGGCTTTGTTCTTCAGCGCAACGAAAGTCATCTTGTTCTTCATCGCGTCGGCGATATCCACGTAGCCGATCGCCCCCTTGATCTTCTGCACATTGGCCGCCACCCCCGGGTTACCCTTGCCGCCGACTGCGTTAGCCGGCCAGTTCACGGTATTGCCCGCGCCGACGTCGCGCTTGAAGGCGAGCGACTGCTTGGCCAGGTAGTTGCTGAACACGAAGGTCGTGCCCGAACCGTCCGAGCGATGCGCCACCGTAATGGCGAGGTCGGGCAGTTTGACGCCCGGGTTCAGGCGGGCAATCTCGGGGGCGTTCCACTTGGTGATGGCGCCACGAAAGATGTCGGCAGTCGTCGGGCCGTCCAGTTTGATCATGCCGGAATCGAAGCCGGGCAGATTCATGACAATGGTAACGCCGCCCATCACGGTCGGCACCTGGACCAGTTTGGCAGCATCCAGATCATCTTCGCTCAGGGGCGCGTCGGAGCCGGCGAAGTCCACGGTCTTGGCCTTGATCTGCTTGACGCCGCCTGAGGAACCGATGCCCTGGTAGTTGACCTTGTTGCCGGTCGCTGCCTGATAGGCCTCTGCCCACTTGGTGTAGACCGCGTAAGGGAAGGTGGCGCCCGCGCCGGTAATGTCGGCAGCAAGCGCGTTGATCGAGAACGCCAGCCCCATGGCTGCAGCCAGCGAGGCTTTGGCCAGATTCTTGAATGTGAACATGTAATATCTCCGGTAGTTTTTGACGTGCCGCCCTGGCGACCGGCAAATACTATCGGGCGAATATTACAGTTATATTTCAGGCCCGAGAATCACCCCGCCGCCGCCTGCTTGACCGCCGCCGCGATGGTTTCGGCAAGTTTACGAACCTGCGCGGATTCCCGGCCCTCGACCATCACGCGAATCAGCGGTTCGGTGCCGGAAGCCCGCAACACCACCCGGCCGCTGCCGTTCAGTTCCGCCTCGACCTGCGCAACCGAGGCCCCGACCGCCGGCGACGCTTCGAGCTTGAACCCCTTGGCCACAGGCACGTTGATCATGACCTGCGGATAGGTTTCCAGGTCGGCCGTAAACGCATCCAGCGTTTCCCCCGTTTCGCGCAGGGCGCGCAGCACCTGCAAGGCCGAGACGATGCCGTCGCCGGTGGTGTGCTTGTCCAGGCACAGGATGTGGCCGGAAGTTTCGCCACCCAGCGTCCAGCCCTTGGCCTGCAGGCGTTCCAGCACGTAGCGATCGCCGACCTTGGCGCGCTCAAAAGGAATGTTGATGCGCTGCAGGGCGTGCTCGGTGCCGAGATTGGTCATCAGCGTGCCAACCACGCCCCCCTTCATGTAACCGGTCTGGATCCGATGCCGGGCAATTACGTATACGAGCTGGTCACCGTCGTAGATGCGCCCTTTCGCGTCGGCCATCATCAGCCGGTCGCCGTCGCCGTCGAGTGCGATGCCGAGGTCAGCCCGGTGCGTTTTCACGGCATCCGACAGGGCCCGGGTGTGGGTCGCGCCGCATTCGTCGTTGATATTGAAACCGTCCGGCGCATTGCCGATGGCGACGACTTCCGCACCCAGTTCATGCAGCACATGCGGCGCAACATGGTAGGTGGCCCCGTGGGCGCAATCGACCACGATGCGCAGGCCACGCAAATCGAGGTGATTGGGAAAGGTGCTCTTGCAGAATTCGATGTAGCGCGCAGCCGCGTCCTCGATGCGGCGCGCGCGTCCGAGCTGGCGTGCCTCGACCGTAACAAGGGGCAGGTCGAGCCGTGCCTCGATGGCTTCCTCCACGCTGTCGGGCAGTTTCTGCCCGCTTTCCGAGAAGAACTTGATGCCGTTGTCCTCGAAAGGATTGTGCGAGGCCGAGATCACCACGCCGGCCTGCAGGCGCAGCGCACGCGTGAGGTAAGCCACGGCCGGCGTCGGCATCGGCCCTGTCATCAGCACGTTCACACCTGCGGCGGTAAACCCCGCCTCCAGCGCAGCTTCCAGCATGTAACCGGAAATGCGCGTGTCCTTACCGATCAACACGGTCGGGTGCTGGTTGGGCGGCAAACTGCCGCGATCCGCCACCAGCACCTGCCCTGCCGCATAACCGAGATGCATCACGAATTCCGGCGTAATCGGCGATTCGCCCACCCGGCCGCGCACCCCGTCGGTGCCGAAATACTTACGTCCCATTCCTGGTTTCCTCCAATGCATTCCACACAGCCAGCGCATCGCGCATGGCCGCCACGTCGTGTACCCGTACGATGCGTGCACCGCGCGCTACAGCCACCAGATGCGCCGCCACCCCGGCAAACTCCCGCGCGTGAACATCGCGTCCCGTCAGCATGCCCAGCATGGCCTTGCGCGACATGCCGGCCAGCACAGGCACACCCAGATCGGCAATCCGGTCGAGCCGCGCCAGCAAGGCGAGATTGTGCGCCAGCGTCTTGCCGAAACCGAAGCCGGGATCGATCAGCATGCGCTCACGCGCAATGCCCGCCGCTTCGCAGGCAGCGATCCGTTCCTGCAAGAAACACCTGACATCTTCCACCACGTCGGCATACGCGGGCGCATGCTGCATGCTGCCCGGCTCGCCCTGCATGTGCATCAGGCAGACCGCCGCCCCGGAGCCGGCCGCCACATCGAGCGCGCCCGGCGCCCGCAAGGCGGCAACGTCGTTGACCAACGCGGCGCCCGCTTCAATTGCTGCCTGCATCACCTCGGGCTTGCGGGTATCGATCGACACCACCAAGCCCCGTTCTGCCAATGCGGCCACCACCGGCAATACCCGACGCATTTCCTCGGCAACAGCCACAGGCTGAGCGCCCGGCCGGGTCGATTCGCCACCGACGTCGAGGATATCGGCGCCGTCCTTGGCAAGCTTGAGCGCGTGTCCGATCGCGGCATCGGCATCGAAACACACGCCGCCATCGGAAAACGAGTCCGGCGTCGTGTTCACGATCCCCATGACGAGCGGGCGAACAAGCGAAAGGCGATGAGGGCCGGCGTGGAGAACAGTCATAAAAAGAGGGGCCGAAGCCCCCCATTGTAGCGTCCTGAAATGACAGGCCGCTCAGGTTTCCTGTGCGGGCTGCGCGGTGGGCGCCGGCGCGCTCGGCTTGTCGCCACCGCTGGCGGGTGGTTGCGGCGCGGCCGACGGCTTGGGTGGACGCACCGGGCGGCCGGCCATGATGTCGCCGATCTGTTCGGCGTCGATGGTTTCGTATTCGAGCAATGCCGCGGTCATCGCCTCGACCTTGTCGCGGTTGTCGGTGAGGATTTTCTTCGCCAGCGCATACTGTTCGTCAAGGATACGGCGCACCTCGGCATCGATCTTCTGCATCGTCGCCTCGCTGACGTTCTTGTGCGTGGTCACCGAACGGCCGAGGAAGACCTCGCCCTCGTTCTCGCCGTAAACCATGGGACCGAGCGCGTCGGACATGCCGTAGCGGGTCACCATGTCACGCGCGATGCTGGTCGCACGCTCGAAGTCATTGGAGGCGCCGGTCGAAATGCTGCCGACGAAAACCTCTTCGGCCACGCGCCCGCCAAACAGCATGGCGATCTGTGCCAGCATCTGGTCCTTGTAGAGGCTGAAACGGTCGACCTCGGGCAGCGACATGGTCACGCCCAGCGCACGGCCGCGCGGAATCACCGTCACCTTGTGCACCGGATCGCAACCCGGCAGGGTCATTCCGATGACCGCGTGGCCGGATTCGTGATAGGCGGTCTTCTTCTTGTCCTCGGGCGTGATCACCATGGACTTGCGCTCGGCGCCCATGAGGATCTTGTCCTTGGCCTTCTCGAAGTCGTCCATGTCGACCAGGCGCTTGTTGCCGCGTGCGGCGAACAGCGCAGCCTCGTTGACGAGGTTGGCCAGATCGGCGCCGGACATGCCGGGCGTGCCGCGCGCGAGAATGTCGGCGCGCACGTCGGGCGCCACCGGCACCTTGCGCATGTGCACCAGCAGAATCTGCTCGCGGCCGCGGATGTCCGGCAGTCCGACCACCACCTGGCGGTCGAAACGGCCCGGGCGCAACAGCGCCGGGTCGAGCACGTCGGGGCGGTTGGTCGCGGCGATGACGATCACGCCGGTGGTCGCCTCGAAGCCGTCCATCTCGACCAGTAGCTGGTTCAGCGTCTGCTCGCGCTCGTCGTTGCCGCCACCGAGGCCCGCCCCGCGCTGGCGGCCGACTGCGTCGATCTCGTCGATGAAAATGATGCAGGGGGCGTTCTTCTTGGCCTGTTCGAACATATCGCGCACGCGCGCGGCACCCACGCCGACGAACATCTCGACAAAGTCGGAGCCCGAGATGCTGAAGAACGGCACCTTGGCTTCACCCGCGATCGAGCGCGCGAGCAGGGTCTTGCCGGTTCCGGGCGGGCCGACCATCAGGACGCCGCGCGGAATGCGCCCGCCGAGCTTCTGGAATTTGGAGGGATCCTTGAGGAAATCGACCAGTTCGGCGACGTCTTCCTTGGCTTCGTCGCAACCGGCAACGTCGGCGAAGGTCACCGGGTTGGCGTTTTCGTCGAGCAGGCGCGCGCGGCTCTTGCCGAACGAGAACGCGCCGCCGCGGCCGCCGCCCTGCATCTGCCGCATGAAGAAGATCCACACGCCGATCAGCAGCAGCATGGGGAACCAGGAAATGAACAGGCTCATCAGGAAGGACGGCTGTTCTTCGGGCTTGGCGTCGATCTGCACGCCGTTCTTCAGCAGGTCGGACACCATCCAGGGATCGGAAGGCGCGTAGCTGGTGAAACGCTGGCCGTCGGCACGTTCGCCCTTCAGCACATTGCCCTCGATCGTCACCTTGGTGATCTGCTGCGAGCGCACCTCCTCGATGAACTGCGAGTACGGCATCTGCGACTGCGCGGTGCGCTGCGCGCCGAACTGGTTGAACACCGTCATCAGCACGACTGCGATGATCAGCCAGATGGCGATGTTCTTGGACAGGTTGTTCACTTTCACTCCTTGGCGCCGCTCGCGGCGCTTTCCATACCGGCGTCGGCCATGACGCCATTTAGACTCATTCTAAACCTGTTCACTCGCGCTTGTCACGGCGGAATCCGTATTCACGCGCGGGCTACGGCCCAGCAAATACACTTCCGAGCTGCGGTCGCGCGAGGCATCCGGCTTGCGGATCGCCACCTGCGTGAACGCGGCTTGCATCTGGCGCCGGAAATCCTCGAAACCGACGCCTTGAAAAACTTTGACGAGAAACGCCCCGTCGGGTTTCAGCCAATGTACCGCGAAATCGAGCGCCAGTTCGCACAATTCATAATGGCGGGCCTGATCGCGCAGGCCAACCCCACTGATATTGGGCGCCATATCGCTTAATACAAGGTCAACGCGCCCCGATTGCAAGCGATCTTCCAGCCAGGTGAGTGCAGACGCCTGGGTAAAATCCCCTTCCAGACTCTCCACCCCCGGCATTGGCGCCACCGGCAGCAAGTCGATCGCGAGCACCCTGCCCTGCCGTTTCAGCTTCTGCACCGCCACCTGACACCAGCTCCCCGGGGCCGCCCCCAAGTCGACCACGGTCATCCCGGGTTTGAGCAGGCGGTCGCGCGCATCGATCTCAAGCAGCTTGTAGGCTGCCCGTGAGCGGTAACCGTCCATCTGCGCCTTCTTGACGTAGGGATCGGTCACATGCTCGTGCATCCAGGCGCTGCCCGATTTTGTGCGTTTGGGTTTCTGGGCCATTTCTGCTTGCTCTATCGGCTACAATCCGGCCTCGATTGAAGGAATACGCATGAAATCACTCTCTCCCGCCCAGCGGCAACACCTCAAAGGGCTGGCTCACGGCCTGCAGCCGGTGGTCATGATCGGGAACCAGGGCCTGACACCGGCCGTGCTGAAGGAAATCGAACGCAGTCTGGCCGCACACGAACTGATCAAGGTCAAGGCAGCCAGCGACGAAATCGAAACCCGGCGCGCCTGGATGGAGGAAATCTGCACCGCGACCGGCGCAGCGCCGGTGCAGCAGATCGGCAAGGTGCTGGTGCTCTACCGGGCGGGTGAAAAACCCGTCATTGCCCTGCCGAAATAAGCCGGCGATCAGCGGGCCAGCCCCGCGCGCCAGACCAGCAGCAAGCCCAGCGCGCTCTGGATCAGGTAAAGAATGCTCGACACACCGTGCCAGCGGGCAAAGCGGTCCGCGAACACGCTTTGCATCACCGCCTGCGGCATCGCCTGATCCTTCAGTCCCTGCATGATGGGCGCAATGCCGAAGTGGCCGGCGACGGTCAGCGCCAGCATCAGCGCCACCGTCCAGAAAAACAGGGTTTTCAGGGCTGCGCCGCCGTCGCGCGCGATGCGGTAGACAAGCAGATAGACCGCGGCGGCCATGCCGATCCACGCGCCCAGCTCGAACAGCTTGCCGGCCAGACTGCCTGCCAGTTGCTTGTCGTCCAGGCTGGCGAACAACACCGGCGCGGCGACGTAGCCGATGGCCCACAGGCCGCCGATCCACAGCACCAGCAACACACCCGCAAGGCCGTCCCAGAAGCGCTTCATTTGTTTTATTTGTACTGCACGTCGAGCACTTCGTACTGGCGCACGCCGCCGGGCGCCTGCACGTCGACCGTATCGCCCGCATATTTCCCAATCAGGGCGCGGGCAATGGGCGAAGACACGGAAATCTTGCCCAGCTTGATGTCAGCCTCGTCGTCGCCGACGATCTGGTAGACGACGGTTTCGCTCGATTCGATGTCCTCCAGTTCGACGGTGGCGGCGAACACGATGCGGCCATCGGCATCGAGCGTGGTCGGGTCGATGATCTGTGCGTTCGAGAGCTTGCCTTCGAGCTCAGCGATGCGGCCTTCGATGAAGCCCTGCTTTTCCTTGGCGGCGTCGTATTCGGCGTTTTCCGACAGGTCGCCCTGCGCGCGCGCTTCGGCGATCGCCTGGATGATGGCGGGCCGCTCGACGGTTTTCAGATGGTGCAGCTCGATGCGGAGTTTCTCCGCACCCACGACGGTAAGAGGAAATTTGCTCATGATTAAATCGTTTGGTTCGGCTCAGTGCAGCCGCTGGTGCAAGGACTGCAAGGAATAGACTTCGAGTTCGCTGCCGTGGCGCATGCCCAGGCAGGCGGCGTAGGCGCCGGCCAGCGTGGTGAAGTAGACCACCCGGCGCGCCAGCGCCTCGGCGCGGATGGCGTAGGAATCCTTCACCGCCTTCTTGTCCTCGACGACATTGACGATGAAGTCGATGTCGCCGTTCTTGATCATGTCGACGATGTGCGGGCGGCCTTCCTTGACCTTGTTGACCACCGCCACCGGTATGCCGGCAGATTCGATGGTCTGCGCCGTGCCACGGGTGGCAACCAGGCTGAAGCCGAGGTCGCGCAGGCCCTGCGCCACTTCGACGATGGCACCACGTTCGCCCGAGCGCACGCTGATGAAAGCGCGCCCGCCCGCACGCGGCAGCCCGTCGCTCGACGCGAGCTGCGACTTGACGAAGGCCTCGCCGAAATTGTCGCCCACCCCCATGACCTCGCCGGTCGATTTCATCTCGGGGCCGAGGATGGTGTCGACGCCCGGGAACTTGCGGAACGGGAACACCGCTTCCTTGACCGAGAAATACGGCGGGATGATTTCCTGCGTGAAGCCCTGCGACGCGAGCGAAATGCCCGCCATCGCGCGGGCGGCGATCTTGGCGAGCGGCGCGCCGATGGCCTTGGACACGTAGGGCACGGTGCGCGACGCGCGCGGGTTCACTTCGAGCACGTACACCGTCTCGCCCTGGATCGCGAACTGCACGTTCATGAGGCCGCACACTTTCAGCGCCTTTGCCATCGCCACCGTCTGCCGGCGCAGTTCGTTCTGGATGTCCTGCGACAGGCTGTACGGCGGCAGCGAGCACGCCGAGTCGCCCGAGTGCACGCCGGCCTGCTCGATGTGCTGCATGATGCCGCCGATCACCACCTGCTCGCCGTCCGACAGGGCATCCACATCCACCTCGATGGCGTCGTTGAGGAAGCGGTCGAGCAGCACCGGGCTGTCGTTCGACACCTTCACCGCCTCGGTCATGTAGCGGCGCAGGTCGGCTTCCTCGCGCACGATTTCCATGGCGCGCCCGCCCAGCACGTAGGAAGGGCGCACCACCAGCGGATAGCCGATTTCCTCGGCCATGCGGATGGCGCTGTCGGGGTTGCGCGCGGTGCGGTTGGGCGGCTGCTTCAAGCCCAGATCATGCAGCATCTGCTGGAAGCGTTCGCGGTCTTCGGCGGCGTCGATCATGTCCGGGCTGGTCCCGATGATGGGCACGCCGTTCTTTTCCAGGTCGCGCGCGAGCTTGAGCGGCGTCTGCCCGCCGTACTGCACGATCACGCCGACGGGCTTTTCGATGCGCACGATTTCCAGCACGTCTTCCAGCGTCAGCGGCTCGAAATACAGGCGGTCGGAGGTGTCGTAATCGGTCGAAACGGTTTCCGGGTTGCAGTTGACCATGATGGTCTCGAAACCGGATTCTCGCAGGCTCAGCGCTGCGTGCACGCAGCAGTAGTCGAATTCGATACCCTGGCCGATGCGGTTCGGCCCGCCGCCCAGCACCATGATTTTCTTGCGGTCTGTCGGGCGCGATTCGCACTCTTCCTCGTAGGTCGAGTACATATACGCGGTCTGCGTGGCGAATTCCGCCGCGCAGGTATCGACCCGCTTGTACACCGGATGGATCGCCAGCGCATGGCGATGCGCGCGCACGGCGTGCTGGTCAGTGCCCAGAAGTTTTGCAAGTCGGCGGTCGGAAAAACCCGCGCGCTTCAATCCGCGCAGTTCATCGGCGCCGAGTTCGGTCAGCGCACGTCCAGCGAGCGCCGTTTCCATTTCGATGAGCTGCTGAATCTGGTCGAGGAACCACGGATCGATTTTCGACACGGCGAAAATCTCGTCCAGCGTCATGCCGACGCGGAAGGCATCGCCCACGTACCAGATGCGCTCGGGGCCGGGCGACATCAGTTCGGCTTCGATTTCCTCGCGGTCGGCGGTTTTGGGGTCGAAACCGTCGGCGCCGACTTCGAGGCCGCGCAGCGCTTTCTGCAGGGACTCCTGGAAGGTGCGCCCCATCGCCATCACCTCGCCCACCGACTTCATCTGCGTGGTCAGGCGGTCGTCGGCCTGCGGAAATTTCTCGAAGGCGAAACGCGGAATCTTGGTGACGACGTAATCGATCGACGGCTCGAACGACGCCGGTGTCGCGCCGCCGGTGATGTCGTTCTGCAATTCGTCGAGCGTGTAGCCGATGGCGAGCTTGGCGGCGATTTTCGCAATCGGAAAGCCGGTCGCCTTCGACGCCAGCGCGCTGGAGCGCGACACGCGCGGATTCATCTCGATCACCACCATGCGGCCATCGACCGGATTGATCGCGAACTGCACGTTGGAGCCGCCGGTGTCCACCCCGATCTCGCGCAGCACCGCCAGCGAGGCGTTGCGCATGATCTGGTATTCCTTGTCGGTGAGCGTCTGCGCGGGCGCGACAGTGATCGAGTCGCCGGTGTGCACGCCCATCGGGTCGAGGTTCTCGATCGAGCAGATGATGATGCAGTTGTCCTTGCGGTCGCGCACCACCTCCATCTCGTACTCTTTCCAGCCGAGCAGCGATTCCTCGATCAGGAGCTCGTGGGTGGGCGAAGCTTCCAGCCCGCGCTCGCAGATGGCGACGAATTCGTCCTTGTTGTAGGCGATGCCGCCGCCCGAGCCGCCCATGGTGAACGACGGACGGATGATGGTCGGGAAACCGAGCACGGCCTGCACCTGCAAGGCTTCTTCCATGCTGTGCGCGATGGACGAACGCGCGGAACCGAGACCCAGCTTGGTCATCGCCGCCTTGAATTTTTCGCGGTCCTCGGCCTTGTCGATTGCCTCCTTGGACGCGCCGATCATTTCGACGCCGTACTTTTCCAGCACGCCGTGTTTGGCGAGATCGAGTGCGCAGTTCAACGCCGTCTGACCGCCCATGGTCGGCAAGAGCGCGCTGGGGCGCTCCTTGGCAATGATCTTTTCGACCACCTGCCAGGTGATCGGCTCGATGTAGGTCACGTCGGCCATGTCCGGGTCGGTCATGATCGTCGCCGGATTGCTGTTGACGAGGATGACCTTGTAGCCTTCTTCGCGCAGCGCCTTGCAGGCCTGCGCGCCGGAGTAGTCGAACTCGCACGCCTGCCCGATGACGATGGGGCCGGCGCCGATGATGAGGATGCTGGAAAGGTCGGTACGCTTGGGCATGATCAGGACGCCGCTTTGTGCTCAGCCATGAGCTGGATGAATCGGTCGAACAGGGGGCTCATGTCGTGCGGGCCGGGACTCGCTTCCGGATGCCCCTGGAAGCTGAAGGCGGGCGCATCGGTGCGGGCGATGCCCTGCAGGCTGCCGTCGAACAGCGAGACGTGCGTGCTGCGCAGGGTGGCAGGCAGGGTCGCCGCATCCACCGCGAACCCGTGGTTCTGGCTGGTGATGGCGACACGGCCGCTGTCGAGATCCTTGACCGGGTGGTTGGCGCCATGATGGCCGAACTTCATCTTGACGGTTTTCGCGCCGGAGGCGAGCGCAAGCAACTGGTGGCCGAGGCAGATGCCGAAGGTGGGAATCCCGGCCGCGACCAGCTCGCCGATGGCGCGAATCGCGTAGGCGCAGGGTTCCGGGTCGCCCGGCCCGTTCGACAGGAAAATTCCATCCGGTTCGAGGGCCAGCGCTTCCCCGGTCGTGGCGGTGGCCGGCAGCACGGTGAGCCGGCAGCCGCGCTCCGCCAGCATGCGCAGGATGTTGTGCTTGACGCCGTAATCGAAGGCAACGACGTGAAAGCGCGGCGCGGCCTGCTCGCCGTATCCGCGCCCGAGCTTCCATTCGGTTTCCGTCCAGTCGTAGCGGACAGGCGTCGTCACCACCCGGGCGAGGTCCATGCCGGCAAGCCCGGGGAAGGCACACGCGGCTTCCAGCGCCCTTGCCTCGTCGACCTCGCCAGCCATGATGCAGCCGCTCTGCGCGCCCGTCTCGCGCAGAATTCGCGTGAGGCGCCGGGTATCGATGTCGGCGATGGCGACGATGTTCTGGCTCTTCAGGTAATCCGGCAGCGACTGACTGGCGCGGAAGTTCGAATAGCGGCGCGGCACGTCGCGCACCACCAGGCCCGCCGCGTGGATACGGTCGGATTCCACATCCTCGGCGTTGACGCCGGTGTTGCCGATGTGCGGATAGGTCAGCGTGACGATCTGCCGCGAATACGAGGGGTCGGTGAGGATTTCCTGATAGCCGGTCATCGCCGTATTGAAGACCACCTCGCCGGACGTCACCCCGTCGGCGCCGATGGAGATGCCCCGAAAAACCGAACCGTCAGCAAGAACAAGGATGGCAGGCTGGGTTCGTGACAAGGGGCGCTCCGTAGGACAGGTGACAAAATTCAGGCGAGCCGCTCGCACGGCCCGCCTGAATTTGAATGCCCCGAATTGTACCCGATCCGGCTTCGCCCATCAACGCCGGACACCGGAACCCACGGCCGGTTTCAGGGCTGCAGGTGATCCAGCCCGCCGTCCATGTCGAGCTCGGTCAGCTCGGTGAAACCGCCGATGCACCGGCCCTCGATCATGATCTGCGGCACGGTGCGCGCGCCGTTGGTGTCGACCATGAATTGCTGCATCGCGGCGCGATCGAGATCGATGCGCACTTCGTCGTAGGCGATGCCGCGCTTGTCGAGAAAGGCCTTGGCCTTGACGCAGATGGGGCAGGTGCCGGTGCTGTAAACCTTGACGGCGTTCATGCGGTTTTCCTGTTCATTTCAGATTCAACACGTCACGCATGTCGTAGAGGCCGGGCTGCTTGCCCTGCAGCCACTTGGCCGCGCGCAGCGCGCCCTGCGCGAAGGTGGCGCGGCTGCTGGCCTTGTGCGTGAGTTCGACGCGTTCGCCGATGCCGGCGAACAGCAAGGTGTGGTCGCCCACGATATCGCCGCCGCGCACGGTGGCGAAGCCGATGGTTTTCGGGTCGCGCTCGCCGGTCACGCCCTCGCGACCGTACACCGCGCAGCTCGCCAGGTCGCGACCGGTCGCGCGCGCCACCGCCTGCCCCAGCCCCAGCGCGGTACCGGAGGGCGCATCGACCTTGTGCCGGTGGTGCGCCTCGACGATCTCGATGTCGTAGCCGTCTGCCAGCACCTGCGCGGCGAGTTCGGCCAGTTTCATCAGCAGGTTCACGCCCACGCTCATGTTGGGCGCGAAAACGACGGGGATAGAGCGCGCCGCGTCGGCGATGCGCGCCTTGCCGGCTTCGTCGAAGCCGGTAGTGCCGATCACCAGCGGCACTTGGGCGGCGACGCAGGTTTCCAGATAGCCGAAGGTGGCCTCGGGGCGGGTGAAATCGATCAGCGCCTGCGCGCCCGCAAGCGCGGCGGACGCCTGATCCGTCACCCGCACGCCGCTCGCGCCGCCGAGCGCCGCGAGGGCGTCCTGCCCCAGCAGCGGGC
>JAIWOS010000171.1 GCA_020217265.1 Thiobacillus sp.
CAAAAACCCGCCGAGCCGCTGCCGGGCGATGCGCGGACGCGCAAGGCGGTGCACGACGCCGCCGCCTATATCCGCAGCCTGGCCGAATTGCGCGGCCGCAACGCCGACTGGGCCGAGCGCGCGGTGCGCGAGGCAGTGAGCCTGTCGGCGCCCGAAGCGCTGAAGCTGAAGGTGATCGACCTGGTGGCGAGCGACCTCGACGACCTGCTGCGCCAGCTCAACGGCCGCAGGGTCGCGCTCGACGGCGAGACGCGCATTCTCGATACCTCCCAGGCCGTCATCGAGAAAGTCGCCCCCGACTGGCGCAGCCGCCTGCTCGCCGTGATCGGCGATCCCAGCATCGCCTACCTGCTCCTGCTGCTCGGCATTTACGGCCTGATCTACGAGTTTTCCAACCCCGGCATGCTGTTTCCCGGCGTGGTCGGCGGCATCTGCCTGCTGCTGGCGCTGTTCGCGCTGCAGGTCATGCCGATCAGCTACGCCGGGCTGGCGCTGATGATTCTCGGCATCGTGCTGATGATCTCGGAAGCCTTCATTCCCAGCTTCGGCGCGCTGGGCCTGGGTGGCCTCGTCGCCTTCGTCATCGGCTCGGTGATGCTGATCGATACCGACGTGCCGGGCTACGGCATTCCGTGGACGCTGATCGTGCCGGTCGCGGCGGCCTGCGCCCTGCTCAGCTTCTTCGTCGCCGGCATGGCGATCCGGGCGCGGGCGCGCCCGGTGGTGACCGGCGCCGAGGAAATGATCGGCGCCCGCGGCGAAGTCATCGACGATTTCGAGCGCGAGGGCTGGGCACGCATCCATGGCGAGCAGTGGCGGGTGCAGAGCGCCGTGCCGCTCAAGCGCGGCAGCCGCGTCCGGGTGCGCGCCCGCCATGACCTGCTACTCGAGGTGGAACCCGAAAAGGAGATCTGACATGTTCGAATTCAGCAGTTTGACCCTGGTCCTGCTCGTCGTGCTGCTGCTCGCGTCGGGCCTGCGCATCCTGCGCGAATACGAGCGCGGCGTGGTGTTCATGCTCGGCCGCTTCTGGAAGGTGAAGGGCCCCGGGCTGGTGATCGTCGTTCCCGGCGTCCAGCAGATGGTGCGGGTGGACCTGCGCACGGTGGTGTTCGACGTGCCGAGCCAGGACGTGATCTCGCGCGACAACGTCTCGGTGAAGGTCAATGCGGTGGTGTATTTCCGCGTCATCGACCCGGCCCGCGCGATCCTGCAGGTGGAAGACTATCTGGTCGCCACCAGCCAGCTGGCGCAGACCACGCTGCGCGCGGTGCTCGGCAAGCACGAGCTCGACGAGATGCTGGCCGAGCGCGAGCGCCTCAACCAGGACATCCAGCAGCTGCTCGACGCGCAGACCGACGCCTGGGGCATCAAGGTCTCCAACGTCGAGATCAAGCATGTCGACATCGACGAATCGATGGTGCGCGCGATCGCCCGGCAGGCCGAGGCCGAGCGCGAACGGCGCGCCAAGGTGATCCACGCCGAGGGCGAGCTGCAGGCCTCCGAAAAGCTGCTCGCCGCCGCCGACATCCTCGCCGCACGGCCGCAGGCGATGCAGCTGCGCTATCTGCAAACGCTCACCAGCATCGCCGGCGACAAGTCGTCGACCATCGTCTTTCCCCTGCCGGCCGAGCTGATGGGCCTGCTGGCGCGCGGCGGTCAGGCCGACAAGGCGCCCTAGCGGCAGCGCCGCGTCCCCGGCCGGGGTGGCACGCCAGCCGGCATCACGGTATCCTCAGTCCCGTTCCGCCCGCGTGCGGGAACCTGAGCGCGGCCGTCAGGCTCTGAACGTCAGGTTGTATCCACATAAATTCCAGGAGGCCAAATGAACCCTCAAGTCACCCCCCTCGGCCGCAGCGTCGCTGCGGCTTCGTCGACCAGCAAGGTCCTCAAGAACACCTACCTGCTGCTGGCGCTCACGCTCCTGTTCAGCGCGGCCACCGCCGGCGTGTCGATGGCCCTGCACCTGCCTTATTTCGTGAGCCTCGGCAGCACCCTCGGCGCGATGCTGCTGCTGTGGTTCGTGGTGCCGCGCACCGCCAATTCGGCGTCCGGCATCGGCGTGGTGTTCGCCGTCACCGGCCTTCTGGGTCTGGGCCTGGGCCCCATGCTGAACCACTACCTCGGCCTGCCGAACGGCCCGCAGCTGGTGATGGGCGCGCTCGGCATCACCGCCTTCGTGTTCCTCGCGCTGTCGGCCTACGTGCTCGTCACCCGCCGCGACTTCAGCTTCATGGGCGGCTTCCTCATGACCGGCGTGCTGGTCGCCTTCGTCGCCGCGCTGGTGGCGCTGGGCGCGAGCCTCCTGGGCTACCCCATGCCCGGCCTGTCGCTCGCCGTGTCGGCCCTCTTCGCGCTGCTGATGTCCGGCATGATCCTGTGGCAGACCAGCGAGATCGTGAACGGCGGCGAAACCAACTACGTGCTTGCCACGATCAGCCTGTACGTCGCCATCTACAACCTCTTCACCAGCCTGCTGCATCTGCTGGGCTTTGCCAGCAGCAACGACTGAGCCGCATGCTTCCCGCACAAACGGCGTCTTCCGGGGCGCCGTTTTTCATTGACACCCACAGCCACTTCGACGCCGCCGAGTTCGACGCCGACCGCGACGCCGAATACGCACGGGCCGTGGCGGCCGGCGTCGGCATCCAGGTGGTGCCCGCCGTCAGCCGCGAAAACCTGCCGGCGGTCGCCGCCACCTGCGCGCGCTACCCCGGCTGCCAGCCCGCCTGGGGCCTGCATCCGATGTATATCGCCGTGCACCGGCCGGACGACCTCGACGCGCTGCGCTCCCAGATCGCGATACAGCGGCCGGTTGCCATCGGCGAAATCGGCCTCGACCTCTTCGTGCCGGGGCTTGACTACGCCACGCAGGAATTCTTCTACGTCGAGCAGCTGAAGATCGCGCGCGACCACGAGCTGCCGGTGCTGCTGCATTGCCGCCGCGCCAACGACCAGCTGCTCAAGCACCTGCGCAAGATCCGGGTGCCGGGCGGCATCGCCCACGCCTTCAACGGCAGCCCGCAGCAGGCGGATGAATTCCTCAAGCTCGGCTTCAAGCTCGGCTTCGGTGGCGCCTTCACCTGGCCGCGCGCCAACAACCTGCGGCGGCTCGCGGTCGACCTGCCGCTCTCGGCCATCGTGCTGGAAACCGACAGCCCCGACATTCCGCCGGTGTGGATCGGACGCGGCCGCAACGCGCCGGGCGAGCTGCCGCGCATCGCCGCCACGCTGGCGGAACTGCGCGGCGAGACCGTCGAAACCATCGCCCGTGCGACCAGCGCGAACGCGCGCGCGGTGCTGGCCGGCATTGCCTGACGGGCCGCGCCGGGCGGCTCAGAAATCGCGCTCGACCTTGAAGGCGTTGATGATGATGTCGGCCGCCACCATGCGCGCGCCGTGGTTGACCGCGTCGAGGATGTCGCCGTCCGACCAGCCCGCGCTGCGGGCGTCCTCGATGTCGAGCGGCGTGACGCTGTTGGCGTCGCGGGTCGCCTTCAGCACCAGGCCGAGCAGCGTCTTTTCGCGGTCCGACAGCGGGCTGTCCCTGAAATCCCTGCGCGCGGCGGCGACCTCTTCGGGCGTCCAGCCGAACAGGTTGACGAGCATGCCCGCATTCATGTCGATGCAGTAGGCGCAGTTGCCCGCCTGCGATACCAGCATGCGGATGCAGGCGGTGAGCGCGGGCGACAGCGCAGGATGCTGCATCACGCTGCCGTAGTATTCCCACTGGTGCCGCAGCAGGAAGGGGTTGGCGCTGAACACCTGGATCGCGGTGGGCACGCCGCCCCAGGCCTGGCGGATTTGGGCGTAGGTGTCGGCAACTTCGCCGCTCGCGTTCTCGGGCGTAATGGTCTGCAGAATGCTCATGATCTCTCCTTGCCGGGTTATAGCCAGCGCCGCACGCGCGCCTTGTACGCGCGGTAGGCGTCGCCGAATTTCGCTTCGAGATGGGTTTCTTCGTGCCGGATCACGCCGAAGCGGAGCATGAGCCAGACAAGTGGCGAAAACAGCAGCGGCCAGACCGTGTTCAGGAGCAGCGACACACCGACCAGCAGCAGCCAGTCGCCCAGGTAGATGGGGTTGCGGCTGAAGCGGAACGGCCCGTCGGTGCACAGCGCGCTCGCCCCGCCGTAGGGGTTGACCGTGGTGTGGTGGCGGTAGAAGGTCCACAGCGTCCACACGAACAGCGCGAGCCCTGCCGCCAGCCACAGCCAGCCCAGCAGGTGGGAGGCAGCGCCGTCGTCCCACGGCAGCGGCAGGCGGTGCCGGTCCAGCCACCAGCCGCCCACGAGCGCCGCCGCATACGGCGCCGGCGGCAGGATCAGCGTGCGGGGGCGGCGGGTTTCGTCGCGCATCTCAGTGCCGCTTGAGGAAAAACACGAATTCGCTGCCGGCCTCGGTCGAGGCCAGCAGTTCGTTGCCGGTCTGTCTGGCGAAGGCCTGCATGTCCTTCACCGAGCCGGGATCGGTCGAAATCACTTTCAGCACCTGGCCGCTCGCCAGCGCGGCGAGCGCCTTCTTGGTGCGCAAAATGGGCAGCGGGCAATTGAGTCCGCGCGCGTCGAGTTCCTGATTGAATTCCATGTTCTGCCTCCTCGCTATGGCCGCTACCGATTGCCCAACACTGCCGACTGGTAGCGCGCCAGCAGCTGGGGATCGTCGATCGAACCGTGGTGATGCACCTGCTTCCACTGCCCCGAGATTTTTCTGTACACGCGGCTGGTGCGGATCGCCAGCGCGAGTTCGGCGTCATCCAGGCGGTAGACGCCACGCTCCCGGCCCACGGCGTAGAACCAGTCGCTGCCCACATGCAGGGTGTAGTCGTGAAACTCCACGTACACCCGCGCTGCGCCGCCGAACACGCGCTCATACAACGGGCGAATTTCGTTCCAGCCGCGCCGGATGCCGCCGAGCGGATTGTCGAGCGCGATGTCGTCGGTGGGCGCCCAGTTCTGTTCCATGAGCGCCAGATCACGGCCGTTGAACGCGGCGTAGAACGCTTCCAGGGCGGCTTCCGGCGTGTCGCTGCCCGCCATCTGCTCGTGACGCTCACCGGTGATGACTTGTTTGGTCGTTCGCATGATCTTCACTCAGGCCTTCAGGGTTTCGAGATAATTCACCAGCTGCCCCAGGCAGCCGCGGTACGCCGCGACCGACTGCGTGTTCTTGCTCATGCCGACGCAGCCTTCGAGTGCGGACACGAGGAAGAAGGCGGTGGCGTCGACGTCGATGTCCGGCTTCACTTCGCCTGCGCGCTGGCCGCGCAGCAACGCGGCGGACACCACGTCGACCCAGTCGCGGAACAGGGCGTTGAGATGCAGGCGGAAGGTTTCGTCGACCGGACTCATTTCCTGCATCAGGTTGTTGAGCGGGCAGCCCAGCGTCACCACCCAGGGGTCGGGATCGGCGGCCTTCGCTTCCAGCAGGGCGCGCAGGGCCGCCAGCGGCGTGTCGGAGCCGGCGAGCGGGGCGAACATCATCGCCGCCAGGCGGGGACGGATAACGTCTTCGACGACTGCGAGGCCGAGCGCCCGCTTGTCGGGGAAGTGGTGGTATAGCGCGCCCTTGGTCAGCCCCGTGTCGGCCAGGATTTGCGACAGCGACGCGGCCTGGAAGCCGTGACGGTGAATTTCGGCAAACGCTGCGTCCAGCAACGCCTGGCGGGTGTGGTCGGGGGCTTTGGTTGTCGCGCTCATGAGAAAATCATACATACCGGTTGGTATGTGTCAAGGCACAAAAAAACGGCGGGCGTTCCGCCGCACCGCCGCCACGGTATGGGGCTGCGCCGCGGCTCAGCGCAATTCACGTTGCGCGGTCGCCCGCAGGAACTCGTTGCGCAACTGCGCGCTGTCGCGGAAACAGCCGGTGAAGGCCTGCGTCACCACCCGCTCGTCGCCGCGCCGGTCTTCGCCCAGCAGCAGGCACAGCTGCTCGGCTTCGACGATGCACGCGCCGCCCCGCGCCATGCCGTGCGTCATCAGCGCCTCGGCGATATCGCGCGTCATCCATTCCTGGTAGGTGAAGCGGTGGCCGATGGCGTCGACCAGGCGCGCGATGCGGCCGAAGCCGTGCAGGCGCCCGCCGGGGATGTAGGCGACGTGCGCGACGCCGCGAAACGGCACCAGATGGTGCGGACACACGCCGTGGACGGCAATGCCGCGCACCACCACCATGTCGTCGCGGTCGTCGGCGAAGCCCGCGCCCAGCGCCTCGGCCGGGTCGATGGCGTAGCCGCCCAAAAGCCGTTTCTGCCACAGTTCGCGCACGCGCTCGGCGGTGCGGCCGGTGTGCACCGAATCGGGCGCCACGCCGCAGGCGCGCAGCATGTCGTTGACCGCGCGCTCGAACGCCGCCGGGTCGAAGGCGCCGACCTGCGGGATGCCGAGGCTGCCGTCGCCCGGCGGCGCGTGGCAGTCGCCGTGTTCGCAGTCGGCCATCAGGGAAGCGTCGCTTTCAGGAGTTCGAGCGCGCGCGTCCACGAATCGCGGTCGGCCTCGGGATCGTATTTGAGCGGCAGGCCGAACTGCGCGGCGTAGCTGTCGGCCTCGCGGTTGGTGAAGGTGTGCTTGACGCCGGGGTAGCTCAGCAGCATGTAGTCGGCCTTCGCGTTGTCCATTTCGGTCTTGAACGCCTCGACCTGTTCGCGCGGCACGACAGGGTCGGCCTCGCCGGTGAACACGCGGATTTTTGCCTTGAGGCTGCCCGGCTTCACGGCGATGTCGGTGGCCAGCACGCCGTGGAAGCTCGCCACCGCCTTGAGCGGCTCGCCGGCGCGCGCCATGTTGAGCACCACGCCGCCGCCGAAGCAGTAGCCGAAGGCGGCGAGCTCGCCTTTCTTCACGTTGGGCTGGCTTTCGAGGAATTTTTCGGCGGCGCGGAAGCGCGCCAGCGCGAGCGGCGGATTCTTGTTCACGCTGCCGGCGAGCTCGCCCGCGTCCTTGGGGGTGTCGGCAGTCTGGCCGTTGCCGTACATGTCGACCACCAGCGAGACGTAGCCGGCCTCGGCCAGCATGCGCGCGCGTTTGCGTGCGTAGTCGTTCACGCCCCACCACTCCGGTACCACCAGCACGCCCGGGCGCTTGCCGCGCACGGCGTCGTCGTAGGCGAGAAAGCCCTTCATCGTGGTGTCGCCCGCCTTGTAGCTCACGTCCCTGCCGACGATGGCCGCCAGCGCGGACGAACTGAACAGGATCAGGGACAGGGCAAGCGCAGTCTTCATGGCGGTCTCCTCAAGGTCGGGGGACAAGCTTACCGCGCGCCCCCGGGCCGCAACAACAGCTCACGGCCGGTCCGGCAGAAACAGGGGCAGCAGGTCGTTGAGGAAACGCCGGCCGCGCGGGGTCGCCTGCAGGGTGTGTGCCTCGGCGGCGAGCAGCCCGCGTGCGCGCGCCTCCTGCAGCACATTCGCAGCGGCCGGCAGCGCAAGACCGGTACGCGCCTGGTAAAGCTCGGCCGGCACGCCGTCGACGAGGCGCAGGGCGTTCATCATGAACTCGAACGGCAGATCGTCGCGGCCGAGGCTGCGCGTCTCGGCGACCTGCGCATGCGCGCGCACCGCGTCCATGTATTGCTGCGGGTGCTTCACGCGCATCTGTCGCACGATGCGGTCGTGAAACGAAAGCTTGCCGTGCGCGCCCGCGCCGATGCCGAGGTAGTCGCCAAACTGCCAGTAGTTGAGGTTGTGCCGGCAGGCCTCGCCGGGCCGCGCGAACGCGGAGGTTTCGTAGTGCTGCAAGCCCGCCGCGGCGAGGCGGGACTCGATCCTGTCCTGCATGTCGGCGGCGAGGTCGTCGTCCGGCAGGTTCGCCGGCGGAGTGTGGCCGAAAGGCGTGTTGGGTTCCAGCGTGAGCTGGTAGGCCGACAGGTGCGGCGGCCCGAAGCCGAGCGCGGTCTCGATATCGCCGAGCGCCTCGTCGAGCGTCTGCCCGGGCAGGGCGTACATGAGATCGAGATTGAAGGTGTCGAAGTGGGTAGCGGCCAGTTCGGCGGCGCGGCGCGCCTCGCGCTCGTCGTGGATGCGCCCCAGCGCGCGCAAATGGCGCGGGTCGAAGCTCTGGATGCCGAGCGAGAGCCGGGTCACGCCGGCCTCGCGGTAGCCCCGGAACCGGGCCGCCTCGACCGTGCCCGGGTTGGCTTCGAGCGTGATTTCGGCGCCGGGCACCAGCGGCGTGAGGGTGCGCACGGCGGTCAGGATGCGGTCGATGCCCTCCGGCGAAAACAGGCTGGGCGTGCCGCCGCCGAAGAACACCGTGTGGATCCTGCGCCCCCAGATGTCGGGCAGCGCGGTTTCGAGGTCGGCGACGAGCGCGTCGATGTAAGCGGCTTCGGGGATGCCCTGCGCCGCGTGCGAATTGAAGTCGCAGTAGGGGCATTTCTTCACGCACCACGGCAGGTGAACGTAGAGCGAAAGCGGCGGCGGCACCGACACGCCGCCGTTGGCCAGACGCACGACAGCCTCAGCCAATGCGTCCCAGCGCTTTCAGTTTGCCGACCAGCTCGCGCAGCGCGATGCCGCGGTGGCTGACGGCGTTCTTTTCGTCCTCGCCGAGTTCCGCGCCGGTCTTGCCGAATTGCGGCACGAAGAAATACGGGTCGTAGCCGAAGCCGCCCTCGCCGCGCGGCGTGTCGATGATTTCGCCGTGCCAGCGGCCTTCGGCGATCACCGGCTCGGGATCGTCGGGGTGCCGCACGTAGACCATGACACAGGTGTAGTGGGCACGGCGGTCGGCCACGCCATGAAGATCGGCGATCAACTTTTCGTTGTTGCGCGCGTCCGACTTGGGCTCGCCGGCGTAGCGCGCCGAATACACGCCCGGCGCGCCGCCCAGCGCCTCGACGCAGATGCCCGAATCGTCGGCCAGCGCCGGCAGACCGCTCACGCGGCTGGCGTGGCGCGCCTTGGCCAGGCAGTTTTCCACGAAGGTGACGTGCGGCTCGGGGCAGTCGGGCACGTTGAACGCCGACTGCGGCAGCGCTTCGATGCCGTAGGGCGCGAGGATGCGCGCGATTTCGCGCAGCTTGCCGGCGTTGCCGGAGGCGATGACGAGCTGGCTCATGAAGCTTCCTTTTGATTTTTTATCCGCGAAGGACGCGAAGAAACACGAAGAAAATTCCGGTTCTTGCTTCGTATCCCTTCGCGGGTTTCGCGGATCAATCCGCTTTCAAGGCTGCCTGCTGCGCCGTGGTGATCCGGGCGATGCCGGCGGTGGCGAGATCGAGCAGCGTTTCGAGCGTGGCGCGCGAAAACGGCGCGCCTTCGGCCGTGCCCTGCACTTCGACGATGCCGCCCGCGCCGGTCATCACCACGTTCATGTCGGTGTCGCAGGCGGAATCCTCGGCGTAGTCGAGATCGAGCACGGGCACGCCCTGATAGACGCCGACCGAGACGGCGGCGACGCTGTCAGCAAGCGGCGATTCGGTCAATTTGCCTTCAGCGAGCAGGCCTGCCACCGCGTCGGCCACCGCGACGTAGGCGCCGCAGATGCTGGCGCAGCGGGTGCCGCCGTCGGCCTGCAGCACGTCGCAGTCGAGATGGATCGTGCGCTCGCCGAGTTTTTGCAGATCGACCACCGCGCGCAGCGAGCGGCCTATCAGCCGCTGGATTTCCTGCGTGCGCCCGCTCTGCTTGCCGCGCGCGGCCTCGCGGTCGGTGCGGGTGTGGGTGGAACGCGGCAGCATGCCGTATTCGGCCGTCACCCAGCCCTCCCCGCTGCCCTTCTTGTGCGGCGGCACCTTCTCCAGCACGCTCGCGGTGCACAGCACCCGGGTGTCACCCATGGCGACGAGCACCGAACCTTCGGCGTGCTTGGTATAACGGCGAGTGAACGAAAGGGCACGCAGCGCGTCGGGCGCACGGCCGCTGGGTCGGGCAAGGGTCGACATTGCGGAACTCGAAATGGCAAAGCGCGATTCTACCGCGCCTGCACCGTCCGGCGCCGGGGCTTACTTGGCAGATATCTTCTGGATGGCCTGCTGGATTTCGGCGATGGCGCGCTCGATCTCGTCGTCCGATACGACGGGTGTGCCGGGCAGCGGACGCAAGGCGTTGATCTGGGTGGTGACGCCACCGGATGGCAGCGCCAGGGTGGAAATCGAATCCTTGCTCGGCATGCGCGCCTCGCCCCAGGTCATGGCGACCAGACTGAGATTGTCGCCGTGTTCGCCGCCGCGGAATTCGGCGTGATCCATCAGGTGGCGCACGGCGTCTTCCAGCGTGTAGGCGTTGAGCAGCGCCGCCAGCTCCTGCACGTTGATCATGCCCCAGATGCCGTCGGTGCACAGCAGCAGGGTGTCGGCATCATGCAGCGGAATCGGCGCGGCACACTCCACCTGCGGGATCACGTAGCCGCCCAGGCAATTGGACACCTTGTTGCGGTCGGGGTGGTTGCCGGCCTCTTCCTCGGTGATGAGGCCATCGCGCACCAGCTGGGCGACGGCGGTGTGGTCCTCGGTGCGCGCGATGAGTCCGCCTTCGCTGAAGAGGTAGAGGCGCGAATCGCCGACATGCGCCCAGTAGGCGGTGTTGTCCTGCACCACGGCGGCGACCACGGTGGTGTGGGGTATTTCCAGCAGATCCTGCTCGACCGCGTAGTCGTTGATCGCGTAATGCGCGCGCGTGACCGTGTCCGACAGAAAGGCGAGTGGGTCGGCAAGCCGCGGCTTGGCCTGCTTCTGGAAATAGTCGGTCAGCGTCTGCACGGCAATCTGTGCGGCGATCTCGCCGTGCATGTGCCCGCCCATGCCGTCGGCAACCACCATCATCAAGGCGTCGCGGCTGTACGAATACGCCACGCGGTCTTCGTTGTTCTTGCGCCCGCCCTGCCTCGACGCCTGGTAGATTGTGAATTTCATGCCGATACTTTAGAACAAATCCCGGCCCAGGGTGCGCTTGAGGCTGCCGAGCAGCGACGGGCGTTTCGTTTCCATGGCCGATCGGTCCATCAGCACCTTCTGCAGGCTGAAGACGCTTTGCGGCCGCTCCATGTAGTTGAGCTTGAGACAGTGATCGATGGTTTCTAGCAGCTGGTCGGAATACTGGCCGCGCCAGTTGGTCGTAGCGGGTACCAGCTTGTCGTTCAGGAGGCGCGCATCGGCGGCCTGCGGCGGATAGCCCGCGAGGCAGGCATAGAGGCTGGCGCCCACGCTGTAGATGTCGGTCCACGGCCCCAGCCGTTCGCGGTTGTGGTATTGCTCGGGCGCGGCGAAACCGGGCGTGTACATGGGTTGCAGCTTGCTCTCTTCCTGCGTGAGCGTCTGCCGCGCCGCGCCGAAGTCGATCAGCACCGGCGAACCGTCGAGACGGATGTAGAGGTTGGACGGCTTGATGTCGAGGTGCAGCAGCTTGTGCGTGTGCACCTCGCGCAGGCCGTTGAGCAACTGCGCGAACACTCGGCGGATGAAACTTTCGCGAATGGTGCCGCGATTGGCCTGGATATGCTGCTGCAGGGTCTTGCCGCGCTCGAAACGCATCACCATGTAGACCGTGTCGTTGGCACGGAAGAAGTTGATCACGCGCACCACGTTGGGATGATTGATGCGCGCCAGCGCCCGTCCCTCCTCGAAAAAGCATTTCATTCCGTGGCGGAAGATGGCGTTGTTTTCCGAGGAGTTGGCCTGCACCAGCACCGAGCCCTCGGTGCGCAGCACCAGCGCGCCCGGCAGGTATTCCTTGATCGCCACCGGCTGGTTGGCGTCGTCGCGCGCGAGATAGACCATGCTGAATCCGCCGCCGCCGATCTTGCGCACGACGGTGTATTCATTCAGCCGGTAGCCATTGGGCAGCGCCTGGTTGGGTTGAGTCGCCATATTCGAACGTCTATTATCTTTGTCTGCCCGCCGGCTCCGCACCGGCATTCATCTTAATTTTCCGCACTCTGACCATGACCGCCAGCATGACCGGGTTCGCCGCCCACAGCATCGCCCTCGAACATGCCAGCGTCAGCGTCGACCTGCGCAGCGTCAACCAGCGTTACCTCGAACTGCATTTCCGTCTTGCCGACGAATTCCGCGCGCTCGAACCGCAGCTGCGCGAACTTCTTCAACAGCGACTCGCGCGCGGCAAGGTCGAATGCCGGATCGGGATTGCGCCGCTTTACGCCGCCTCGCAGGATAACGGCCTGAACCCCGACATTCTTGAGCGGCTGACACGCTGGCAAGCCGAGGTGCGGGCCCGCCTGCCCGAGGCGATGCCCTTGTCCGTCAACGAGGCTCTGCGCTGGCCCGGCGCGGTGCCGGCAGCAACAGAATCGCCGGAAACGCTGGCCGCCGCCGCACTCGCCGGCATGCGCGCCGCACTCGACGAACTGGCCGAAAGCCGCCTGCGCGAGGGCGCCAAGCTGAAGCAGCACATCCTCGACCGGCTGGCCGCCGCCGAGGCCCAGGTGGCCGCGCTCAAGCCGCTGTTGCCCGCGCTCGCCGCCACGCAGCGCGAGCGGCTGGCGGAACGGCTGCGCGAGGCGCTGGGCGAGGCAGGCCACGAACGGCTGGCACAGGAAGTCGCGCTGGTGGCGCAAAAGCTCGACATCGACGAAGAACTGTCGCGCCTCGAAGCCCACTTTGCCGAGGTCCGGCGCGTGCTCGACCAGCCGGGCGCGGTCGGCAAGCGGCTGGACTTCCTGATGCAGGAACTGCATCGCGAGGCCAACACGCTGGGCTCGAAATCGGCGGCGATGGAAACCTCGCGCGCCGCGCTCGAACTCAAGGTGCTGATCGAGCAGATGCGCGAGCAGATACAGAACATCGAATGAACCCACTGACCCCCGACCGACCATGAACCCTACCCGCATCGGCGTGCTTTACATCGTCTCCGCGCCCTCGGGCGCCGGCAAGACCAGCCTGGTCAAGGCCCTGCTCAAGGCCGACCCGGCAATCCACCTGTCCGTGTCCTACACCACGCGCGCGCCCCGCCCCGGCGAATCCGACGGCCGCGATTATCACTTCGTCGACCGCGAGCGCTTCGAGGCCATGCTGGCCGAAGGCGAGTTCCTCGAACACGCCGAGGTGTACGGCAATTTCTACGGCACGGCCAAGAGCAGCATCACGCACGCGCTCAATACCGGCCACGACGTGCTGCTGGAAATCGACTGGCAGGGCGCGGCGCAGGTGAAGCGCCATTTTCCGCAGTCTGAATCGATCTTCATCCTGCCGCCGTCGTTCAATGCGCTGCGCACCCGCTTGAAGGGGCGGGGCCAGGACAGCGACGAGGTGATCGAGCGGCGGCTCGCGGCCGCGGCCGAGGACGTCTCTCATGCCGAAGCGTTCGACTATATAATCGTCAACGACGATTTCGACCACGCGCTCGCCGATCTGGTCGCGATCACCCGCAGCATCCGCCTCGAAAGCCCGCGCCAGCTCAAGCAGCACGCCGCGCTGTTCGAGGAATTCCGCCGTAAATGAATCCTCGCAGGAGACCCCGCATGGCACGCATCACCGTCGACGATTGCATCGAGAAAATCCCCAACCGCTTCGAACTGACCCTGGCCGCGACCTACCGCGCGCGCCAGCTGGCGCAGGGCTCGCAGCCCATGGTCGAATCGAAGGACAAACCCATCGTCACCGCGCTGCGCGAAATCGCCGCCGGCAAGGTCGGCCGTGAAATCCTCAACCGGGGCCGCGCCTGAGGCGCCCGTCCACGAAACGCCGGCGCACGCCGAGCGCGCGCCGGCGATGACGCACGCATTCGACGCGCTGCGCCCCGCACTGTCCTATTTGTCGCCGGCAGAAGTCGGCATCATCGAAGACGCCTACGAATTCAGCCGCGCGGCCCACGAGGGCCAGTTCAGGAAGAGCGGCGAACCCTACATCTCCCACCCGCTTGCCGTCGCCGGCATCCTGGCCAGCTGGCATCTCGACGCCCAGACGCTCGCCGCGGCGCTGCTGCACGACGTGGTGGAAGACACGCCCGCCACCGCGAGCGAGATCGAGGCGCGTTTTGGCAAGGCCGTGGCGCTTCTGGTCGAGGGCGTATCCAAGCTCGACAAGCTGGCCTTCGAATCGGAACAGCAGGCGCAGGCCGAGAACTTCCGCAAGATGCTGCTGGCGATGGCGCAGGACGTGCGGGTGATCCTGGTGAAACTCGCCGACCGCCTGCACAACATGCACACCATGGGCGCGATGCCTGCGGACAAGCGCAAGCGCATCGCCACCGAAACGCTGGAAATCTACGCGCCCATCGCCAACCGGCTGGGCCTGCATGCGGTTTACCAGGAACTCGAAGACCTGGGGTTCCGCTACCAGCATCCCAACCGCTACCAGGTGCTGGCGCGCGCGGTGAAGGCGGCGCGCGGCAACCGCCGCGAACTGGTCGAGAAGATCAAGGTCGCCATCCAGGACAAGCTCGCCCAGGCTGGCATCGAGGCCACCATCACCGGCCGCGAGAAACACCTCTACAGCATCTATCGCAAGATGCAGGAAAAGAACCTGGCGTTTTCCGAGGTGTTCGACATCTACGGCTTCCGCGTGGTGGTGCGCGACCAGCCGTCCTGCTACCTCGCGCTGGGGGCGCTGCACGCGCTCTACAAGCCGATTCCCGGCAAGTTCAAGGACTACATCGCGATCCCCAAGGCCAACGGCTACCAGTCGCTGCATTCCATCTTGTTCGGGCCCAACGGCACGCCCATCGAGGTGCAGATCCGCACCGTCGAGATGAACCGCCTGGCGGAAACCGGCATCGCCTCGCACTGGATGTACAAGTCGGCCGACGTGGCGCTCAACGACGTGCAGACGCGCACCCACCGCTGGCTGCAATCGCTGCTCGACATCCAGGCCGACCACGGCGATTCGCCCGAATTCCTCGAACACATCAAGGTCGACCTGTTCCCGGACGAGGTCTACGTGTTCACGCCCAAGGGCAAGATCCTGGCGCTGCCGCGCGGTGCGACCGCGGTCGACTTCGCGTTCGCGGTGCATACCGACGTCGGCCACCGCTGCATCGCGGTGAAGATCAATTACGAGCTGATGCCACTGCGCACGCAGTTGCGCAATGGCGACCACGTCGAAATTCTCACCGCATCGAACGCCACGCCCAACGCCGCCTGGCTGAATTTCGTCGTCACCGGCAAGGCACGCTCGCACATCCGCAACTACCTGCGCACTGCGCGCGCGACCGAAGCGGCCACCCTGGGCGAACGCCTGCTCAGGCACGCCATCGAGACCCTGCATCCGGAAAAAATGGAACCCGACGCCGTGGTGTGGGAACGCATGCTCAAGGACTACGGCATGCAATCGCGGCAAGAGCTCTTTACCGCCATCGGCCTCGGCCAGAAGCTCCCGCTGGTGGTCGCGCACCAGCTCCTGCACATGCACGGCGACCGCACCGGCGAGCCGGCGCACCCGCGCGCCATCAGCATCCGCGGCACCGAGGGCATCGCGGTCGAGTTGGCGCAGTGCTGTCATCCGATCCCCGGCGATCCGATCCTCGGTTTCATCCACAAGGACCGCGGCCTCATCATCCACACCCACGACTGCCCGTCGATCCGCGCTTTCCGCGCCGATCCCGACAAATGGCTCGACGTCGAATGGGAGGCCGAGCCCGGCCACCTGTTCGACGTGCAGATCAAGGTCGTCGTCGGCAACCAGCGCGGCGTGCTCGCCAAGGTCGCGGCCGCCATCGCCGAACAGGGCTCCAACATCGGCAACGTGTCGATGGAGGAGGAGGACGGCAGCCCCTATACCGTGCTGTTCTTCACCGTGCAGGTGGAAAACCGCATGCACCTCGCGCGCGTGATGCGGGCCCTGCGCGTGCTGCCCGACGTGGTGCGGATTTTCCGCATCAAGGGCAAGAAGGACGGCCGCGCCGCCCAGTCCCAGTAACCTTTCCAGCCACCAGACATGCAAAAAGACATCATCCAGACCGCCGACGCCCCCGCCGCCATCGGCACCTACTCGCAAGCTGTGCGCGTGAACGGCACCGTGTACCTGTCGGGCCAGATCGGCCTCGACCCCGCGAGCATGCAGCTCGTGGACGGCATCGACGCACAAATCCACCAGGTGTTCAGGAACCTCGCCGCGGTGGCGTCCGCCGCCGGCGGCACGCTCGCCGACGTGGTGAAGCTCAACGTCTTTCTCACCGATCTCGGCCACTTCCCCCGGGTCAACGAAATCATGGCGCAGTACTTCAGCCAGCCCTACCCCGCGCGCGCCGCGGTCGGCGTGGCGGCGCTGCCGCGCGGCGCGCTGGTCGAGGCCGATGGCGTGATGGTTCTCGGATAAACCCGCCTTGAAAACGGCGACGCCGTTTTCCTTCCCCGTCAGCCCCAGCGTACGCGACAAGCTCGCCAAACTCGGCCTCCACCGCGAGGCCGATCTGGTATTGCACGTTCCCTTGCGCTGGGAAGACGAAACCCGGCTCACCCCCGTGCGCGACTTGTTGCCCGGCGCCAGCGCACAGGTGCAGGCCACGGTGAAGGACGCGCAGATCGCCTACCGGCCGCGCCGCATGCTGACGCTCACGGTGGAAGACGCGAGCGGCGGCGTGCTCGGCATCCGCTTCCTCAATTTCTACCCCAGCCACGTCAAGCTCTTTCAGCCTGGCGCAAGCTTCCGCTTCGTCGGCGAGGTGCGCGGCGGCTTTCTCGGGCTGGAGATGGTGCATCCGCGCTTTTCGAAGGCGGACGACGACACCCCGCTGCCCGGCAGCCTGACGCCGGTGTACCCGACCACCGCCGGCCTCGGCCAGGCCAGCCTGCGCCGCGCCATCGCGCGCGCGCTGGCGCGCCCCCTCGAAGACACGCTGCCGGCCGGCTGGCTGGCG
>JAIWOS010000172.1 GCA_020217265.1 Thiobacillus sp.
GAGGCGGCAGCCGCCGGCGCTGCCGGCGCGGCGGCGACAGCGGGGGCGGGTGTGGCGGTTGGGCGGATTTCCGCGGGGATCGGCATCGCCGCCACGGCCTGGGCGGGCACCAGCATCCAGTGAGTGAACATCTGGCCGTTGGCCATGACCGCCACAGGGACGGCGACCCAGCCCTTGAAAGCGTCGAGCGATACAGGACCGGTCGGCACGGGGGCCGTGGCCGGGTTGGACAGGGCGGGGCTTGCAATGAGCAGCGCCGCCAGCAGGGCTGACATGCGAATCATGGGTTTCCCTCCGGGTTAGGGGCGTATTGTCGTGATGCCGCGAAGGGCGGCACGGAGGGAATAGCAGTAGTCGTGCCAGGCGCAGCCCGTCACGCAAGTTGTTGAAATAAAATGTGAATGGCGATGACGGGCCGGAAAAATGTCTGCCACGCCTCTGCCATGGCAGAGCGGCGGCAGAGGCATGGCAGAACCTGCGTCAGAAACGCGGCGTCGTCTCGTCCGCCATTTTCAGCCGGCGGTACAGCGTGCGCTCGCTGATCTTGAGGAAGGCGGCGGTTTTGCGCCGGTTGCCGTTGAAGCGCGCCAGCGTGGATTCGATGAGCGCGAACGACACCTCGTCGTCGCGGTGGCACTGGTGGTCCATCGCGGCAAGATCGGCTTGCCGCAATGCGTTTGTCAGCGCGTCGGCGTGGCGGATTTCGTCCGGCAGATGTTCGGGGCGGATGGCGCCGCCGCGCGCCAGCAGCGCGGCGCGCTCGACGATGTTCTTGAGTTCGCGCATGTTGCCCGGGAAGGGATACTGGCGCAGCAGCGCCATCGCCTCGTCGCTGATCGGCGTGGTGAGCTTGCCGAGCATCTTGCGCGACAGGAAGTGCTCGACCAGGTGAGGGATGTCGTCCCGCCGGTGGCGCAGCGGCGGCAGCTCGATTTGCATCGCGTTGATGCGGTAGTAGAGGTCGGCGCGGAACTCGCCGCGATCGACCATGGCCTTGAGGTCGCGGTGGGTGGCGCAAATGAAGCGGAAGTCGACGCGCCGTTCCTCGGTGCCGCCGAGCCGGCGGAAGGTGCCGGTTTCCAGCACGCGCAGGAGCTTGGCCTGCAGCGACAGCGGAATCTCGCCGATCTCGTCCATGAACAGCGTGCCCTTGTCGGCCAGTTCGACCAGGCCTTTCTTCGCGCCGACGCAGCCGGTGAACGCGCCGGGTTCGTGGCCGAACAGTTCGTTGACCAGCAGGTCTTCGGTGAAGCTGGTGCTGTCGATGGTGACGAAGGGCCCGTTGGCGCGTGGCGACTTGCGGTGCAGCAGTTGCGCGGCCATTTCCTTGCCGGTGCCGGTTTCGCCGCGGATCAGCGCGGGCGAGTCGGTTTCGGCGACGAGACAGAGGTTGTCGAGCACGCGCATGAACGAGGGACAGCAGCCGACCATCTTCTGCTCGTCGAAGGCGAGCTCCTGCTCGCGGGTGATCGAGCGCATGCCCTCGCCCATGTAGCGCACCCGGCCCTCCTCGTCGAACACGGGCGAGCCGTGGATGGCGACGTATTCGGGCTTGTGGTCGCGGTCGAAATGGCGGTGGATGACCTGCACCGCTTCCTGGGTGCGGAAGGCGCGCTCGAGCGGGCACTCCTCGCCGTTGATCTCGCAGGTCGAGGCCGACTTGTGCGAGACCTCGTGGCATTTCATGCCGACGATGTCGGCGGGCGCGAGGTTGGTATAGGCCTCGGCGTAGCGCTGGTTGCAGGCGACGATGGTGTAGTTGCGGTCGATCAGCGCGAAGGGTTCCGGGTGGGCGTCCACCAGGCTTTGCACGAACTTGCTCGACCCCGGCATGGCCGCGACCCGCTTACAGGGTGCCGTAGGAATGCAGCCCCGACAGGAACATGTTCACGCCGAGGAAGGCGAAGGTGGTGACAAAGAGCCCGATCACTGCCCACCACGCCAGCATGGGGCCGCGCAGGCCCTTCACCAGCCGGATGTGCAGCCAGGCGGCGTAGTTCAGCCACACGATCAGCGCCCAGGTTTCCTTCGGATCCCACGACCAGTAGCCGCCCCAGGCTTCGGCCGCCCACATCGCGCCGAGGATGGTGGCGATGGTGAAGAAGCCGAAACCGATGGCGATGGCCTTGTACATCATGTCGTCGATGACGTCGAGGCTGGGCAGGCGGTTGGCGAGGATGCCGCGCCGCGCCAGGAGATAGCCGACGCCGAGCATGGCCGACAGCGAGAACGAACCGTAGCCGATGAAGTTGGCGGGCACGTGCAGTTTCATCCACCAGGACTTGAGCGCCGGCACCAGCGGCTGGATTTCGTGCGCGCCGCGGTCGAAGGTGTACCAGAGGATGAAGCCGACGGCAGCGGAAATCACCAGCAGCACCAGCGCGCCAAGCTGACGGGCCTGGTAGCGCGCTTCATAGTAGAGATACATCATCGCGGTGATGAGGCAGAACAGCACGAAGACTTCGTACAGGTTCGACACCGGGATGTGGCCGACGTCCGGCCCGATGAGGTAGGACTCGTACCAGCGCACCATGAGGCCGACGAAACCGAGCGCGACCGCGCTCCAGGTCAGCGCGGTGCCGGTTTTCAGCGCGAACGCCGAACGCGACAGGAGACCCGTCCAGTAGGTGAGCGTGGCGAGCCCGAACAGCGCGCACATCCACATGATCGCCGCCTGGCTGGAGATCAGGTATTTGAGGAAGAAGGCTTCTTCCATGCGCGCGAGGTTGCCGTCGTAGAGCGAAATGGCGAACAGGCTCAAGGCCCCGACGACGAGGAACAGCGGCCGGAAGGGTTTCCAGAACCAGCCGAACACCGTCAGCGCAGGAATCGCCGCCAGCAGGATGCCCTTGTCGTAAATGTCCATGTACTCGCCGTAGCGCGACAGCGCGAACAGCGCGCCGCTGCCGACGACGACGGCGAACAGCCAGTCGAACCAGGTGAGGCGCTTGATGAGCGGGGCGGGTTGGTTGAGGGCGAGTTCCATGATCCAGTCTCCAGTGGCGGTCGCGGCTTAACGGGCGAGGGTATCCAGCGCCTCGCGGTGCCGCGCGAATTCCTGTTCGAAATCGAGGGTGTGCTTGGTCGAGGCCATCGCCAGCAGCGCCTGGCCGGGTTTGACGCGCAGCCACACCCGGCGTTCACGTACATAAAACATGAAAAACACGCCCAGCGTCAACAACAGCGAACCGAAATAGACCACGTTCTTGCCGGGGGAACGGGTGAGCTGCAGGCCGCTGGCTTTCACCTCGTCGTACTGCATCAGTTGCAGGTAGACCGGCGCGCCGTACACGAACAGGTCGCTCATGCTGTTCAAGGTGTCGCGCACCAGCCAGCCGGTGGCGTCGTCGGCCTTGGGCGGCGGCAGCTTCGCCTCGCGGTTGGCGATCGCCAGCGCTTCGAAGGCGGAGAGCTCGAGGATGCGCAGGTAGGTGCCCGCCGCCTTTTCGCGTTCGGCCTGCGGCACCTTTTCCTCGATGAAGCGGCCGAGCGCCTGGAAGCCGCCGTCCGCGTACAGCGCCAGCACCTGGGTCGCGCTGAACTTGAGCTTGTCTTCGATCTCGGTGCCCCAGGCGTTCTGCGGCAGCGCCTGGCGCGCGAAACGCGCGGCGATTTCGGGGCGCAAGTCGGAGTTGAGCAGGGCTCCGCGCAGCCGCATGAAACTGTCGAGCTTGCCGTCGGCGTCGAGCGGCATGCGCAGGTAGCGGAAGGCTTCGTTCGGCGACTCGCGCACGCCCGACATCATGTACCAGCGGCCATCGAGTTCGAGCGGCAGCATGTAGTTGGAAAATTCGCGCGCCTGGCCGCGGGCATCGCGCAGCTTGTACTGGAAGCTCGGGCCGACGTTGTGCAGGTGCTTGTTGTCGGCAACCGGGCTGCCGCCGAACACGCTCATCGCGTTGTCTTTCGGCGGCGCATCGCCGCCCAGGTTTTCGATGTTGAACGGGCGGAAATCGGTGAATTCGAGCGTGTAGTTGCCGGCCGGGCTGGTCAGCGTGGTGTTCTGGTGCACCGTGCCTTCGATGGGGAAGGCGGCCGCCATCGGCGCGAACAGGTTCCAGCCCTGGATCGTGAGGCGCGTGCCGCCGTCGGCGAAGCTGGCCTGGTAGATCGCGATGCCGTCGTGGATCAGCGGGTGGTTGACCGCGATCGTGGCGTCGCGGATTTTCTTGCCCGACTTGTCGAACAGCTCGATGTCGGATTCGAAGCTCTTTGGCTGGCCGGTGCTGTAGTGCTCGATGCGGAACTGCTTCAGCCCCACCGTGAAAGGCAGGTCCTGCACCAGATAGCCATCGGCCACGTTGAGGAACACGACGTTGGCGCTCGAGCCTTCGGGAATCTGCACGCTGCCGCGAAACGAGGGGTTGGACGGCGACAGGCGCGAAATCGCCGGCACCTGGCTTTGCGGAATGTCGCGCGTCTCGATTTTCTTCATGCCCAGCGCCTGCTGGGCCTTGAACACCAGGTTGCCGTCCATCAGGCCGCCGATGCAGATCAGCACGATGGCCGAATGGGCGAGAAAATAGCCGAGCCGGTTCCAGCTGCCGGCCTTGGCAGCGAGCAGCAGGCCGTCCTCGCGCGGCAACTGGCGAACCTGGTAGCCCTGCCCCTCCAGATAAGCTTGCGCCCGAGCGGCGAAATCCGCGGGCGACTGCGTCGTTTCGACGACGTGCTGGTGCTTGAAGGCGGCGAGCGACTGGTCGGTGACGTGTTCGCGGAAGCTTCTCATCTCGCGCGCGAAATTGGGCGCGTTGCGCCAGATGCAGACGCTGGTGGAGAGTACCAGGAAGCCGAGGATCAGCAGAAACCAGGCGGCATGGTAGACGTCGTACAGCCCCAGCTTGCGGAAGACTTCGAACCAGAACGGACCGAACTGGATCAGGTAGTTGGAATAGGGCTCGGCCTGTTTCAAGACCGTGCCGACGATCGACGCGACGGCGAGGATGGACAGCAGGCTGATGGCGAAGCGCATCGAGCTCAGGAGCTCGAACAGCGACCGGCCGAACGTGTGGGAGGTAGTGTTCATGAAGGCGGAAATGAAAAAGGGTGACTCGCGTCACCCTTTCATCGACTCAGGCGAGGCGAATTAGTTTACCGGTTCAGCGCAGGCCTTGGATATACGACGCGACGGCCTTCATGTCGGCGTCGGTCATCTTGGCGGCGATGGTGCGCATCATCTTGGCAGCGTCGTTGGCGCGCGTGCCGAGGCGGAAGTCGTTCAGCTGGGCGTAGATGTAGTCGGCGTGCTGGCCGGCCAGGCGCGGGAACTGGGTGGGAATGCCCTTGCCCTGCGGGCCGTGGCAGGAGGCGCACGCCGGCACGCCCGCGCCCTGCACGCCGCCGCGGTAGATTTTCTGGCCGACGAGTGCCAGCTCCTGATCCTTGGAGGTGCCGGGCTTGGGCTGCTGCATGCTGAAATAGGCAGCGAGGTTCAGCATGTCCTGCGGGGTGAGCGTGGCGACGATGCCGCCCATCACCGCATTCTTGCGCTCGCCCGACTTGAAGTTGTTCAGTTGCTTGTTGATGTATTCAGCGTTCAGGCCCGCGAGCTTGGGGTTGGCGGCGACGGCGCTGTTGCCGTCCACCGCGTGACACCCCGCGCACACCTGGTTGACGATGCTTTCGGCGGCCTTGGGGTCGCCCTTGCTGGTCGGCGCTGCGGCGGGGGCGTTGGCGAAGGCGGAAGTGGCGACCAGCGCGGCAGCCAGCGTGACGACGAGTTTCATGAAAGCTCCTGAAGCCTGCAAAACGTGGGGATTGCAAAATTTGGGGAAGCGGGTAGTTTAGCGGCAACTAATATGACTGCCAAGCCTGTGCTGAATCGTGCTCAATTCCATACTTCGGTCGCTCAGTTGCGCGATTTGCCGTTCAGCCGGGCCGAGGTTGCCTTCGCCGGACGGTCGAATGCCGGAAAATCGAGCGCGATCAACCTGCTGACCCGCAAAAACCGGCTCGCCTTCACCTCCAAGACGCCCGGTCGAACCCAGCTCATCAATTTTTTCGAACTGGACGCCGACACCTTCCTGGTCGACCTGCCGGGATACGGCTATGCCAAGGTGCCGCCGGAAATGCGGGCCAAATGGGAAGACCTGCTGTCGCGCTATCTGCAACAGCGCGAGGCGCTGGCGGGCATGGTGCTGATCATGGACGCGCGCCATCCGCTGACGGCGCTCGACCGGCAAATGCTCGACTGGTTCCTGCCAACCGGCAAGCCGGTGCATATCCTGCTGTCCAAGGCGGACAAGCTGTCCAACAGCGAACGCGCCCTGACCCTGCGCCGCGTGCAGCAGGAGCTGGCAGCGCACCCCGGCGTTTCGGCGCAGCTGTTTTCCAGCCTGTCGCGGCTGGGCGCAGACGAGGCCACGGCGATCATCGAAAGCTGGTTGATGCCGGTGGGGGAGCCGAGTCCGGCTGCACAATAAAAAAGCCCCGACCAAGGGAGGGATCGGGGCAAAATGCCTTAAGGGGATTAAGGCATCCCGCTCAGGGAGGAGAAGCGGGAGACGATGCAAAAACCGTCTGCAACATGGAGCGGGGGCACGGCGAATTAGTTCCGTGCCCGGATGAATTTTTGGAGCCTAGCGTGAATCTGCCTTTTTCCGGTTTTCCCGCCGCCCGCATGCGTCGCATGCGCCGCGACGATTTTTCCCGCCGCCTGATGCGTGAGCACTCGCTGACGGCAAACGACCTGATTTATCCGGTGTTTGTGCTCGACGGTCAGGGCCGGCGCGAATCCGTGGCGTCGATGCCGGGGGTCGAACGCCTGTCGCTTGACCAGCTGTTGCCGGTGGCGGAAGAGTGCTTGCAGCTCGGCATTCCGGCGCTCGCCCTGTTCCCGGTGATCGACGGCGCGCTGAAAACGCCGGGCGCGGAGGAGGCGCTGAATCCGGACGGGCTGGTGCCGCGCACGGTGGCCGCGCTGAAGCAGCGTTTTCCCGAACTCGGCCTCATCACCGATATCGCGCTCGATCCCTACACCAGTCATGGCCAGGATGGGCTCATCGACGCCGCCGGCTACGTGCTGAACGACGAAACCGTGGCGGTGCTGGCGAAGCAGGCGGTGGTGCACGCGCAGGCCGGCGCCGACGTCGTCGCGCCCTCCGACATGATGGACGGCCGGGTGGCAGCCCTGCGCGCCGCGCTGGAGGGCGCCGGTCATATCCACACCCGCATTCTGGCCTATGCTGCCAAATATGCATCCAGCTTCTACGGCCCTTTCCGCGACGCCGTCGGTTCGGCCGCCAATCTGGGCGCAGGCAACAAGTACACCTACCAGATGGACCCCGCCAACAGCGACGAGGCCTTGTGGGAGGTCGGGCTGGACCTGCGGGAGGGGGCGGACATGATCATGGTCAAGCCCGGCATGCCTTATCTCGACGTGATCCGGCGTGTAAAAGACGCTTACGGTGCGCCGACCTACGCTTATCAGGTCAGCGGGGAGTACGCCATGCTGAAGGCGGCAGCGCAGAACGGCTGGCTGAACGAACAGGCCTGCGTGCTTGAAGCCCTGCTCGCGTTCAAGCGGGCGGGGGCGGACGGCGTGCTGACGTATTTCGCCCGGGATGCGGCGCGCTGGATCAGGGCTTCCTGAGAACACCCCCGGCTCGGATATCTGCATGGATTGTCGGGGTGTCAACTTAATTTCAGGGCAGTTGGGACGTTAACAGTACTAGCTGCTCAGCCATAGGGAAACTTTCCCAAGGGAGTCATCATGTTTAGTTCGCTTGAAAAGATCCTGCAAGGCAAGCGACACGCGTCGCCGGAAGACTTCGATCGCACGATCATAGATTTGCCTGCACCGTCCCAGCTCAAGGATCTATGCCTTAATTCTGCGGATGCTGCCATGCAAGAGAACCTGGGGGAACAGCGCTTCAAGTTCCGCTTCGCTACTAGCCTGGAGGCATTGCATGGCGCATCCCTGTTAGTACAGAAACGCTATGCTTGGAGAGGATATCCTGCCCAGCCACTTAAAAAGTATCCAAATCGCGTCACACTGTTGACCAGTATCAACGAGCGTATCGTGGGCACGGTAACGATAGGTTACGACTCCGGTGAAGGCTTGTTCGCCGACGAACTCTACAAGGTGGAGGTAGATGCTTTGCGTGCAAGGGGCCGAAAAGTGGGCGAACTGAACAAGCTGGCCATCGACAAGACGCTGGGCAGCAAACATGTGCTGGGCGGTATCATCCATATTGCCTACATCTATGGCCTGATTTACGGATGTACGGACGCTGTCATCGAGGTTGTGCCACGGCACCGCGAGTTTTACGAGCGCATGCTGGGCTTCAAGCAACTGGGCCCCGAGCGTCCCAATCCCAAAGCCGACAACGCGCCGGCCTTGCTAATGCATCTACCCCTCGAATACATGAGCGAAAAAATCGCACAGGTCGGCGGCAAGGGCCCTGATGGTGATGACCACAGCCTGTATCCTTATTTTTTCAGCCTCTACGAGCAAGAAGGCATCATGAAACGCCTGCTTGGCGGAAATTGAAGTGGCTGCTTTCGATTACAACGAAGCGTTCTCTAGAAACATCGGCTGGTTCACGCCCGCCGAGCAACAACAACTCAGACAGGCGAGGGTCGCCATTGCCGGTTTGGGCGGCGTAGGGGGCGTGCACTTGCTCACGCTTGTGCGCCTTGGCATAGAGCGGTTCAGAATCGCCGACCTTGACCGCTTCGCGCTGGTCAACTTTAACCGCCAGGCAGGCGCGGCTTGTTCCTCGATCGATCGTGAAAAAACCGCTGTCATGGCCGCCATGGCGCGCGACATCAACCCCGAGCTGGGGCTAGACGAATTTCCCGACGGCGTCCATGCCGGCAACGTTGACGCGTTTCTGGACGGGGTCGATGTCTATGTCGATGGTCTGGATTACTTCGTGTTCGAAACGCGCCGCCTCGTCTATGATGCCTGCCGCCGCAAGGGTATCCCGGTCGTGCTAGCGGTACCACTCGGCATGGGAGCGTCGTTGCTGCATTTTTTGCCAGAGGGGCCGGATTTCGAGTCGTATTTCCGTCTAGAGGACGGCAGACGCGAGGAATGGCCGGTCCGCTTCCTCGCCGGGGTCGCGCCCGCTTTGTTGCACCGGCACTATCTGGCATATCCGGATATCGTTGATTTCGCGGCCCAGCGCGTTCCTTCGACCGGAGCCGCGTGTCAGATATGCTCCGGCATGGCGGCGACCTCGGTCGCCAAAATCCTCTTGAAACGCGGGCTGATCGAAGCAGTGCCGCGTTCGATGCAGTTCGATGCCTACACGGGTCGCTTCAAGCACGTGTGGCGACCGGGGGGGAACCGCCACCCCCTACAACGGCTGGCCATCGCCTACATCAACTACCGGCTGCGCCGTGCAGGCAAGGCATGATGGTGGTGCCAGCTGCCACGATGCGCGCGATACTGGCGCGCGCCCGCTGGGCACCGTCTGCCGATAACACCCAGCCGTGGCGCTTTCGCATCCTGGACGAAAACGCCTGCCATATCGACTACCAACCGCAGGCTGGCATGGGTGTATTCAATCTTGACCACTACACGGGCCACCTCGCCCTGGGCGGGCTGCTGGAAACCCTGAAACTTGCGGCCGGAGCCGAGGGATTTGGAACGGCAGTCCAGATTCAGTCTGGCCCTGATTGCCTCGGACTGGATGTCCAGCTCATCCCCGGCGCAGGCAACTCCAGCCCACTGGAAGCGGTGATCGAAAATCGATCGACCCAGCGCCGCCTGATGAAAACCCGTCCGTTGCCCGATGAAACCCGACGGTCGATCGAAGCCGATCTGCCGCCCGGCTACCGCATCCTGTGGCTGGGGCAGCCAGCCGAGCGACGGCGTATCGCCACCCTGCTGTCGCGCGTCGGAAAAGTACGGCTGCTCATGCCCGAAACCTACGAAGTGCACCGGGATACGGTGGAATGGGGCGCCCGCTACAGTGTCGACCGCATCCCCTCCGACGCCATTGGCGCGGACCCGCTCACCCGCCGGATCATGGCTTGGGCCTTGCGGTCCCCGGCAAGGGTGAACAGGCTCAACCGCATGCTGGGGCACTGGCTCCCGCGCCTAGAAATGGACTACCTGCCAGCGCTTGCCTGCGGGGCCCACTTTTTCCTCGTCGCCGATTCCGCCGGAGATGCTCCGTATGTCCGATTGCGCCACGGGGCCGCCATGCAGCGGCTTTGGTTGTCGGTTACCCGCCATGGCCTGCAATTTCAGCCCGAAATGGCTGCTCTGGTATTTGCGCGCTACCTGCGCGCGGGCACGCCCTTCACTGAACATCGTTCCATGGCCGGGCTGATGGCCGAGACGGCCGACCATTTCTCTCGGTTGCTGGGCGATCGGGACTGGCGATGCACGGTATTCATGGGAAGAGTGGGATACGGTTCTGAAATCCCCGCCCGCTCGTTGCGACACCCCCTCGATTCGTTACTTGTCTCAATGCAGTGAGAGGTGTCGGTTTTTTTTACACACCGCTATCGGGCGAACGATTTGCAGTTGGCTTTCAGGCTTTAATATTATTTATAATCATTGTGTTAGTAGAATTTTGGTCTGGATGGCACAGGCTGTGCTAGGTATTGGGCGTAGGTTAACTACCCTCAATCCAGACAACAGGAGTTCTCAAAATGAAAAAGACCGCACTTGCCTTTGCGCTGATGGCCGGCCTCTCTGCCAACGCCCACGCCGGCATCGATTTCACGTTCAACTACGCCCTCGCCAACGCAGCCGAAGGTTACACGCCGCCCAACTTGACGGTTCCGGGGTACAACAACTTCAACAGCCCGCTGTCTAGGGTAACCGACGAAATGAAGTTCACCGCGGATTCCCTGCTGGTGTTCAATACGGGTACGCCCTTTGCGGCAGGCTCCACCTTCACCGACTACATCCTGGTTCGTATCGATCAGTTGTTCAATAACAGCTCGAACAACTTGGACGTCTACAACCTGAATTCCGACCGCCAGATCACTGCAATCATCGTGACCAGCGGCGTGTTCGTGAGCAACCAGAACGCCATCATCAACAACCTCAGCCGCTTCGACATCTACTACGACGCGGGTGACAATGCCGGCAACGGCACGCTCACCATGGCGGACCTGACCGATTCGGGCTACGCTAACTTCGTCGATGGTACCTTGGTCGAACAGGGTACCCTGTTGCCCGGCAGCGGTGGCGTCACGGGCACGACCATTCCCGATGGCGCGGTCAACCTCAATGTCCAACTGACTGACGTGCTGGCCGGCGGTGATTTCGAGCTCGACTCCCAAGGCAGCATCTTCACCAAGCTGGTCGCCGCGTTGACCAATGGCAACAATGCGTTGTGCTCGAGCGATGGCGGCACCCAGACTTGCCAAGGCACCGAAGCTGGCATTGCCGCCTTCTTCCAGGGCCAAGGCTTTGGGAGCGCAGTGGCCGGCGCGAATTCCTTCTACACCCGTACCGATGGCTCGATCGAAAAGCAGTTCATCCCCGAGCCGGCCTCACTGGCGCTGGTGGGTTTGGGTCTGGTGGGCATGGGCATTGCCTCGCGTCGCCGCAAATCGGCCTGAGTGCAAGCTCGCTGACACTGGTAACTGGATCAGTCCAGTTACTGGCCAACAAAAAACCCCCCTTGTGGGGGTTTTTTGTTGGCCAGTAAGCAGAGACACATTCCGGCTCAATGGAAACGCATGAAATATCGGGTTGCAGACGAAGTACCGTGCACCCGGTACGGTTTGATTGTCTGGCCCGAGATGACTGCATGGAGTGACCATCGGTGCCGTGCAGGGAGAAAGCACCGGGGCTTTGTGTGCCCCCTGCAGTTTTTCAGGCATGCCTGACGAAATGCCTGCGGCCTATTCCGTCCGCTCAAGCGACTCGACTTCAGGGCGCTTTTTTATCGAGTGACTCAAGCAAGGCATTGGCTTCGGTGCGTATGGGGCCCGGCTTGAGCATGGTCAGGGGGGTTAATTGACGGCGCGCTTCTTCAGTCTGCCTGGCCTGAATGAGGGCGCGTGCGTAATGCAAGCGATAACTGGGATTTTGGGGTGCCTTGCTGGCTGCCTTTTCCAGTAGTTTTAGCGCTTGCGGCAGACTCCCACCCTGGCTGGTGGCCATTAGCCAGCCGTAGGTGTCAAGAATATTGGGATTGTCGGGTGCCAGATCGTAGGCTCGCCGGGCAAAATCAAGAGATTCTTTGGGGTTTTTGCCTTGCAGGATAAAGGCGAGATTATTGAGGGCGTCGAGTTGTCTCGGGCGAACGGCAAGAATGGCTCGGTAGTCTGCTTCGGCGGCGGGGAAGTTAAGGCGGCTCAGACGTAGTTCGGCGCGCGCCAAGCGAACATCAATGTCCTCTGGATGCTGGATAAGCCAATCGTCGAGCAGTGTATCTGCAGTCTTTATCAAGCCATTACGGGAGCGTGCCCGGAAGAGCTTAAGCAAGGTGCCGCTATTGGGGGTGATGGCAAGTGCTTTGGCCAGCGGCGCGACGGCGGCGTCCCATTTGCGCTGGGCCAGCAGAAGATCACCTTCGAGCAAATATGGCCCCGGCAGGCTGGGTAGCACTTGTTGACTGCGTCGTGCAAGATTCAGCGCTTCGTCTGGCTTGTTCTCGCGCATGGCCAGCAATACGAGATTTTCGTAAGCTGGGTAGTAACGCGGTTGTTCAGTGAGAAGTTTTTCCAGGTGGGCTCGGGCCGGTTTCAGATTGCCGAGACTGTATTCGGCCAGTGCGAGACCCAGCCGCCAGCGGGGATTCTTGTATTGGTCGTATTGCAGAGCACGCTCGAAGTTGCTGCGGGCATTGCTCGGATCCTGTGAGGCCAATTGCGCTTCACCCAGGGCGCCTAGGAGATCGGGACGATCTGGATGAGATTGCAATGCGCCGCGCAAGGCATTTATGGCCTTGCCTGGATTGTTACCGACAAGTTCGCGCGAGGCAATGCTAAGCGCGACTGCTGGTGAGTCAGGGGCTGCGCGGGCCGCACGATCGAGCCACGCATTCGCATCGTTGTTGCGTTGGCTAAGGCTGGCTATGTTGGCCAGTGCGAGCATGGCGCTGACATTACCGGGTTGACGCTCGAGGACGTCGCGCCATAGCTTTTCCGCGTCTGCAGTCCGTTTGTCCTGAAGCAACAGCGTGCTCAGCATCGCATGCATTTCGAGTGAATCGGGGGATTGCGACAGGCCCTGCCGCAGGGTCTGCATTGCAGCGTCACGCTGTTTGAGCGTGAGTTGAGCACGCGCAGCAAAGAGATAATTGTTGATGGCTTTTGGTTCGAGGCGGATGCGCTCTTGCGCGAGCTTGAGGGCGGCAGCGGGTTGGCCTGCGCGCAGGTGCGTGCGGATGAGCAGCAGGTTTGCGTCGCCTGTTGCATCCCCATGTTTGCGTGCCTGCTCCAAGAGAGTGAGTGCCTCTTCGAGCTTGCCCTGATTGGCAAGTGCCTGACCTAGGTCTATCAGAGCAGTGGTGTTATCGGGTTCGCGCGCGAGTACGGCCCGCTGATGGCGCTCGGCTTCCTGCCATTGACCTTGTGCCAATTCGGTTTTACCTGCGAGGGTAAGCGCACCGGTATCTTGTATGGATGCGAGCAACAGGGGTTGGAGCAATTTTTCGGACGATTGGGGCTGCCCCATACGCAGGGCGGCGAGTGCCTGGAATTTGCGTGCAGCGGCATGACCGGGCTGAAGTAGAAGTACGCGCGCAAACGCCTGTTGCGCCTGTTCGAGCGAGCCTTGGTCGAGCAGGATCGAGCCTTGCAGCATAAGATAGGCTGGCACATCCCGGCCGAACTTGAGCGCTTGCTGGATGCGGTTGAGGGCTTCGGCGGGTTTCTTTTCGAGATACAGGGCAAAGGCTTCCAGATAATCAGCGTCCGGATGTTTTGGGATAATTGCGCGAATGTTCTTGGCTTGTCCGCGCGCAAGGTCCGGACGATTCTGCATCAAGTAAAGTATGCCAAGTTGGGTGCGGGTGGAAATGGCAGTGGGCGCGCTGGCGAGAGACTGCTTGAAATAGTCGTCAGCCTGGTCGAGTTTGCCTTGTTCGAGATACCTCTGACCCAACAGGCGGAGGGTGACGGCGTCATGGGGGGCGACGGCGAGCGCCTTGTCGAGCCATTGCATGGCTTCTTCGCGCTTGCCTGTGGCCCATGCACAGGCGGCCAGACCGTGATAGGCAATCACATTGTTCGGGTCCGTTGAATGCGCATCCGTATAAAGTGCGCAGCCCTCATCGAACTTGCCGAGTCCGATAAGGGCATCGCCACGCAGACTCAGGATGCGCGACTGGTTAAGGGGGGAAAAATCAGGCTGTGGCGGTATGTCGTTGAGCACTTTCTGGAAGGCGCCCTGTTGAATCAGTGCGGTACCGAGCAGGGGGAGTATCGTTTCCGCGCGCACACCAAGCGCGCGTGCGCGCAGCAGTTCTTTTTCCGCAGCCTCACCCTGGCCGCTCTGTACGTATAACTGCCCTAGCAGCAGGCGGGCTTCGGCATTCGAGGGGGCCTTCTCGACCGCGTTCTTGAGTTCGATGGTTGCGGACTTGTGCTCATTCTTGCCCTCAAAGTCCTTGGCGCGCTGAATGTGCTCCTCTGCTGTTAGCTTGGCGTTCGAGTCGCAGCCCGGCATCGCCGTCAGCGATAGTACAAGGCAAATCAGCAACTGGGGCGGGGTGGGGCGCATGAAAACTCCTTCCGACGGGATCAGGGTTTGGAGAGGGGAGCGGTATCGAGCCGGTTCAAAAGAGCGCGGGCATCGGATTCACCCTCGAATCGCAGTCCGCTGGCAAACAGTCGCTTGAGTTCGTTGCGTGCGCGCATGGAGTCTCCGGTCAGATTCAGGGCGAGGGCATGGTGGTACTGAATATCGGGATTGTCCGGCGATTTTTGCAGCGCCTGCCTGAAATATTCCAGACTTTTCGCGGCCTCACCTGTTTTGAGCAGAGCCCAGCCCAGGGTGTCGGCAGCCAACGGATTGCCTGGCGACAATTTGTAGGCTTTCATGGCGTAGTCTGGCGCGCGTTTGTCGCCCAGTTCAGCCAGGGCCCAACCGAGATTGTTTAGTATCGCTATATTGTCCGGGAATTGTCTGAGCAGAGTGAAATAGTGATCTGCGGCGCTGGCGTACTGGCGGCGCTTCAGCAGGCTTTCCGCCACGGCACCCAGAAGCGGAAATTCCTTGGGATGGTCGGTGAGCCAGGCCAGGATGCGTCGTTCTCCAATTTCGGGTTTTCCCTGCGCAGTGTAAACCTGTAATTCCTGTACTAGCAGTGCGCCCGATGGTTCGAGCTTGAACGCGCGTTCGTAGGCGTCGAGCGCTTTGGGGTAGTTCCGCAGGGCATAGTGAGCTTGCGCTTCGAGCGCATGACCTTGCCCGCTTTTAGGTTGTTGCTGCTGAATCTGCCGGGCGATGGTCAGGGCCTGGTCGAAACGCCGGGTCTGGATTTCGACGCCGCCCAGCATCTGCAGTGCGACAAGACTGTCCGGCTGGAGGCGTAGGGCATTTTGCAGGCTCTTGCGCGCACCCTCGAGATCCTTGGCGACGATTTGTGCGGTGGCGAGTTTGACGATTGGCCCGGTCTGACCGGATTGGCGTTCGGCGAGTTTGCGGTAGGTGCTCTGGGCATTGACGGCGTCGCCGGCGGCGAGCTGGACAGTGCCAAGGAGATCGAGTGCGGCAGGGCTGTCTGGCTGTGCGGCTATGGCTTCATTTGCGACATTGAGCGCCTTGGCCTTGTCGCCCTTGGCAACAAGGTAACGAGCCAGCGTGACACGTGGCTGGATTGCCTGTGGTTGTGTGGCGGCGGCTTTTTCCAGCCAGCCGACGTAGCCGGCCTCGTCCTTGGCGCGCAGGGCGAGGTCGGCGAGCGCGAGCATGGCGTTGAGGTTTTTCGGGTCGGCCTTGAGCACGCCTTCGAAGCGCTGGCGCGCCGCGGCCGGCTGCCCGGCCTGGCTGTCGAGCTGTGCCAGGTTGGCGGCGGCGGCAAAGTAGCCGGGGTCCAGCTTCAGCGCCTGCTCGAAACTGTCGCGCGCCCGGGCGACATCCTGCTTGCCGAGCCAGGCCGCGCCGCGGTAGTTCCAGATTACCGGACTGGCGCCTTGCTTCTTTTCGAACGCGGCGATGCTGGCAAGCGCGGCGTCGAATTGCTTGCGTTCGAGCTGACTGATGATGAGGAAGGTGTCCGGCCGGCTGCCCGACCCGGCCATGCCGGCAGCCGCCTGCAATTCGGCGATCGCCCGGCTGTCGCCCTGGGCGAGGCGGGCGATGCCGAGCTCGGTGCGGATGGCGGCGCTGTTGGGGCTTAGCCGCGCGGCCTGCTCGAAAAGGGCGGCGGCTTCGGCGAAGTTGCGCCTGGCCTGGGCGATCTCGCCGGCGACTACGAGCACGCCGGCGTCGGGCGCGGCCTTGAGCGCCGGCGCGAGG
>JAIWOS010000173.1 GCA_020217265.1 Thiobacillus sp.
AACCGGCGCCGGCCCCGCTCAACGTGGGCGAGGGCGCCGAAGGCGGCATCGACGTGGGCGGCACGCGCGGCACGCCGACTATCGGCGGCACGCCCGGCGGCGGCCGGGGCAACCCCTGGGCCTGGTACGACGCGCTGCTGAACGAAGCGGCGAACGATGCCTTCCAGAAAGCCCTGAGCCGCCACGACGCGCTGAAGAACAAGCGCTACCAGGTCGTCGTGAAAGTGTGGCTGGACGATGCGGGAAGGGTGAGCCGCGCGGCGCTGGTCGACAGCACCGGCGACATCCGCGCCGACGAAGTGTTGAAGGACGCGCTGCGCGACATGCGTGCGCTGCGCGAAGGGCCGCCGGCCGACATGCCGCAGCCCGTAAAAATCCGCGTGACCTCGCGCGCCTGAAAGTGATGACCATGAACCTACGCAAGAAACTGCTGACCTTCGCTATTGCCGCCGGTCTCTCGAGCCAGGCGCTGGCCGAAGACGAACGCACCCGCATCGAAACCCTGCACGAAACCACGCTGAACCTTATCCAGCTACTGGTGGAGCAGGGCGTGCTGAAACAGGACGCCGCCGACGCCATGCTGGCCAAAGCGAAGCAGCAGGCGGCCGAGAAGGTCGCGCAACAGAAAGCGGCGGCGGCCGAGGCCGACAAGGGCGTGGTGCGTGTCACCTACGTGCCGGAAACCGTCAAGCGGGAAATCCGCGAACAGGTGCGGCAGGAAGTGGTGGCGCAAGCCAAGCTCGAACGCTGGGGCGACGTGAATGCCGTGCCGGAATGGCTGGACCGGCTGAAGTGGGAGGGCGACATGCGCCTGCGCTACCAGGCCGATCTGTTTTCCGACAGCAACGCGCCCGAAGCCGTGTTCCAGAGCGTCGGTCAGAACATATCCAACACACTGGAAGACCGCCAGCGCGAGCGCATCCGCCTGCGGCTGGGACTCAACGCCAACGTGTCGGGCAAGGTCGATGCCGGCATTCGCATCACCACCGGCAATTCGTCCGATCCCGTCTCCACCAACCAGACGCTCGGCACCTACGGCAACAAGTTCTCATTGGTGCTCGACCGGGCCTTCCTGAAGCTGCGCCCGGTCGAGGATCTCTCGCTGTGGGGCGGGCGCATGCCCAACCCGTTTTTCTCCACCGACCTGGTGTGGGACGAAGACCTCAATTTCGACGGCCTGGCCGCCAGCTACGCGCTGGGCGCCCAGGACCCCCAGCGTGAACTCAAGCCCTTCGTCACCGCGGGGATCTTTCCGCTACAGGAAATCGAGAACAACGCCGGCAACCGCGCGCGCGACAAATGGCTGTACGGCGCCCAGGCGGGCCTCGAATGGGTGCCCGGCACCCGCGCACGCTTCAAGGTGGGCGGCGCGTACTACGCCTACCGGAACCTGACCGGAATTCGCAACCCCTTTGCACCTCCCGCATCTTATGTGCCCATCTACAACGACACTGGTGCGAAATCCCGTCAGAAAGGCAATACGCAATTCAATATCCGCAATGATGGAAATACGGATCCCACAGCCGGCGTTTGGGCGCTGGCGTCCGATTACCGCCTCGGTAACCTGACGCTCGTCGCCGACTTCGCCAATTTCTACCCCGTCCACATTACCGGCACGCTGGACTGGGTGCGCAACTTCGGCTTCGACCGCAACCGCATCCTGGCGCGCACCGGCCAGAGCATCGAGCCGGAAATCGACGGCTACCAGGCCAGGCTGACCGTGGGCCACCCCAAGTTCACCTGGCTGGAAAACAACGAATGGCAGGCCTACGTCGGCTACCGTTATCTCGAACGCGATGCCGTACTCGACGCCTTCACCGATTCCGATTTCCATCTGGGTGGCACCAACGCCAAGGGCTTCTTCATCGGCGGTTCGTACGCCCTCTACAAGAACACCTGGCTGTCGGCGAAATGGATGTCGTCCGACCAGATCAGCGGCCTGCCGCTGTCCATCGATGTCTTCCAGCTTGACTTCAATGCCAGGTTCTAAGGGGCTGATTTTTCTGCTGTCGGTGCTGCCCGCCTGCGCGGGTGCGCAGCCGCTCGCCGACAGCGAGCTCGGCTGGCTGGCGCAGGAAAACCCTGAACGCCCGCCGCGCGAGGCACGACTGCGCCCGCCGCCCGAACGCTTCGCCCTGATCTCGAAAGACGGCAATTTCACCCTGCCGATGGAACAGCGCGGCATCGAATCCGGCCTGATGGCGGCGGCCCGGCGCGGCGACACCGAAGCGGTGCGCAAACTGTTGAACGAAGGTGCCAACCCCAACATCGGCGACTACTGGCGGGACACGCCGCTGGTCGAAGCGGTGCGCCAGGACAATCTGGAGATGGCGCAATCTCTCCTCGACGCGGGCGCCGTGCCCAATACCAAGGGGCGCGGCTACACCCCGCTGGGGCTGGCGGCGAAGAACGGCAACGTGCGCCTGGTCGAGATGCTGCTGCGCGCGGGCGCCGATCCCGATCTCAAGAGCGACGACGGCGACACGCCGGCGCACACCGCTGCGCTCATGGGCAAGCCCGGCGTGATCGACGCGCTCGCCCGTGCCCGTCCCGACTGGCGACTCTACAACCGCGAAGGGCTGTCGCCGCTCGCCGTGGCCGCCGCCAATGGGCAATACGAAGCCGCCGCTGCGCTCGTGCGCGGCGGCGCGCCGCTGGAATGGGGCGACAAAAAGAATCATCCGCCCCTGTGGTGGGCGTTTTCCGTGGGCGACCTCGACATGGCGCGCCTGCTGCTCAAGCTGGGGGCAGCCCCCGGCCAATTACCCGTGGGGGCGCTGGAATGAAGCCTGTCCTGATCGCTTGTCTGATGCTTGCCAGCGTTGCCAGCCCGGCCTGGGCCGGCAACGACAGCCGCGAAAAACAGCTGCTGCGCCGCGTGCAGCAACAGGTGCAACAGGCCGAGCAGGCACGCGCCCAGGCCGAGCAGGAAAAAGCCGCGGCGCTTCTGGACAAGGACAAGCTTGAGCGCGAACTCGCACAGGCGAAGGCGGCGGGGCGGAAGCTTTCGGGTGAACGCGCCGCGCGCGGCCGGGCCGAACGCGAGCTGAAAGCCGTGCAGGGCGAGCGCGACGCGCTCAAGGCCCGGCTCGTGGAAGTCGAGGCGAAGCTGGCCGAAACCCAGGCGAAACTCCAGTCCGTCACGCAGGCGCTGACGCAGGCCGAGTCCGCCCGCAAGCAGACCGAATCGCAGCTTGCCGGCACCCGCCAGGACCTCGGCCAGTGCCAGACGCACAACGGCCGGCTCTACACCCTGTCGCGCGAGCTGATGACGAGATACCGCGACAAGACCTGCCAGGACGCGCTGGCACAGGCCGAGCCTTTCACCGGCCTCAAGCGCGTCGAGGTGGAAAACCTGCTGGAAACCTGGCGCGACGCGGCCGACCGGGAGCGCCTGTCCAGGCGTGAAGCGGGCGTCACACAGCCGAGGTAGCGTGCAGAGTCGGTTTGGCACTAGTCTTGTGGCTGATATCTCCCTTATCTATGGACCCTGACCATGCCAAAAACTCCATCCGAGGCGTATCTCGAAAAAGCCAGCAAGCTTCCCAAGGCCCAGATCGAGCGGCTGCTCTCACGTTCGCGCAACAAGCTCATGCGCCGGATGCTGGAGAACAAGCTCACGCCCATCGAACTGGCCGCCATCCAGCTCGAAATCGAGGATGAAGCGCTCGCCGAGTGGCGCGAGCGCATGGCCGAGATCAAGCGCAAGGAAGCGGAAAAGCTCGACAAGAAAGCCGCCAGAACCGACAAGTAACCTCCCGGCCCGGAGCAAACCTCCGGGCCCACCGCGCCAAACCGGCGCGCGCGCCTTGGCCCCACTCCCAGCGGGCTTGAAAATTCCCTCCATCCCATCAAAATAAAGCCAGTAATTCAGGCTTATTCGGGCTATGGCAACCAAGCGAGAAAGCACTACCCTGCTGGAACCGGCAGCGACCAGAGTGAAGCCGCCGCCCCTCTACAAGGTGCTGCTGCTCAACGACGACTACACGCCGATGGAATTCGTGGTCCATGTCCTGAAAAAGTTTTTCGGCATCGACCAAGAACGGGCAACACAAATCATGCTCAAAGTGCATACTGAGGGTGTGGGTGTGTGCGGGGTGTACCCGCGGGACATCGCCCACACCAAGGTCGAGCAGGTGGTGGATTTCGCGCGGCAGCATCAGCATCCGCTGCAATGTACGATGGAGGAAAGTTAGATGATTGCCCAGGAACTCGAAGTCACGCTGCACATGGCGTTCATGGAAGCGCGACAGAAGCGCCACGAATTCATTTCGGTGGAACACCTGCTGCTGGCGATGCTGGACAATCCTTCCGCCGCCGAGGTGCTGCGCGCCTGCGGCGCAAACATCGACCAGATGCGCGAGCAGATCGGCAAGTTCGTCGACGAACACACGCCCAAGGTGGCAGGCGAGGGCGAGGTCGACACCCAGCCGACGCTCGGTTTCCAGCGCGTGATCCAGCGCGCCATCCTGCACGTGCAGTCCTCCGGCAAGAAGGAAGTCACCGGCGCCAACGTGCTGGTGGCGGTATTCGGCGAAAAGGATTCGCACGCCGTGTATTTCCTGTCGCAGCAGGGCGTGACCCGGCTCGACATCGTGAATTTCATTTCGCACGGCATCACCAAGACGCCGCAGAGCGAACCCGCCCCGCGCCCGGATGAACCAGCCGAGGCCGGCGCCGAACCGGCGCAGAACTCTCCGCTCGACAGTTTCGCGCAGAATCTCAATTCGCAGGCGTTGGCGGGCAAGATCGATCCGCTGATCGGGCGCGACCTCGAACTCGAGCGGGTGATCCAGACCCTCTGCCGCCGCCGCAAGAACAACCCGCTCCTGGTAGGCGAGGCAGGCGTGGGCAAGACCGCCATCGCCGAAGGCCTGGCGCGCCGCATCATCGAAGGCTCGGTGCCCGACATCCTCGCGCAGAGCACGGTCTACGCGCTCGACATGGGCGCGCTGCTCGCCGGCACCAAGTACCGCGGCGACTTCGAGCAACGCCTGAAAGGCGTGCTGAAGCAACTGGCCGACAACTCCCGCGCCATCCTCTTCATCGACGAGATTCACACGCTCATCGGTGCCGGCGCCGCTTCGGGCGGCACGCTGGATGCCTCCAACCTGCTGAAGCCGGCCCTGTCGTCGGGCAACCTGCGCTGCATCGGCGCCACGACCTACACCGAATACCGCGGCATTTTCGAAAAAGATCACGCGCTTTCAAGGCGTTTCCAGAAGATCGACGTGCCCGAGCCTTCGGTTGCCGAAACCGTGGCGATCCTGCGCGGGCTCAAGTCGCGCTTCGAGGATCACCACGGCGTCAAGTACACGGCGGCGGCGCTCACCACCGCCGCGCAGTTGTCAGCGCGCTACATCAACGACCGCCACCTGCCGGACAAGGCCATCGACGTCATCGACGAGGCCGGCGCGGCCCAGCGCATCCTGCCCAAGTCGAAACAGAAACGCGTCATCACGCCCAAGGAGATCGAGGACATCATCGCCAAGATCGCGCGTATTCCGCCCAAGAGCGTGTCGTCCGACGACAAGTCCTCGCTCGCCAAGCTCGACCGCGACCTCAAGGCGGTGGTGTTCGGCCAGGATGCCGCCATCGACGCGCTCGCCGCCGCGATCAAGATGTCACGCTCGGGCCTCGGCAATCCGCAGAAGCCCATCGGCAGTTTCCTGTTCTCAGGCCCCACCGGCGTCGGCAAGACCGAAGTCGCGCGCCAGCTCGCCTATGTGCTCGGCGTGGAACTGATCCGCTTCGACATGTCGGAATACATGGAGCGCCATGCCGTGTCCCGCCTGATCGGCGCGCCACCCGGCTATGTCGGGTTCGACCAGGGTGGCCTGCTCACGGAACAGATCAACAAACATCCCTATGCCGTTGTTCTGCTGGATGAAATCGAGAAGGCGCACCCGGACATCTTCAACGTGCTGCTGCAGGTGATGGACCACGGCACGCTCACCGACACCAACGGCCGCAAGGCGGATTTCCGCAATACGGTGATCATCATGACCACCAACGCGGGGGCCGAAACGCTGAACAAGTCGACCATCGGTTTTTCCAACGCGCGCGAGCGCGGCGACGAGATGGAAGACATCAAGCGGATGTTCACGCCGGAATTCCGCAACCGGCTGGACGCGATCATTCCCTTCGCGCCGCTGGACGAGCCCATCATCCTGCAGGTGGTCGACAAGTTCCTGATGCAACTGGAAGAGCAGCTCCAGGAGAAGAAGGTCGAGGTAGTGTTCACCGATGCCCTCAAGGCGCATCTCGCCAAGCACGGCTTTGACCCGAAAATGGGCGCACGGCCGATGGCGCGTCTGATCCAGGACACCATCCGCCGCGCACTGGCAGACGAACTTCTGTTTGGCCGGCTGGCGGGCGGCGGCAAGGTCGTCATCGATCTCGATGCAGACGGCCAGGTACGGCTCGAATTCGAGGAAGCCGTCCCCGTATAAAGGCGCCATCAAGCCGGGGCGATTCTGGCCGTTAATCTCCCGAAGGGCGGGCCTGCGTTCAATCAACGCGGGCCCGCGTACATCAACAATAACTACGGAGATTTTCCATGCCTCGCCCCCTGATCCTGGCCGCCACGGCGGCCCTGCTTGCCGCCACATCCTTCAACTTGCGGGCTGCCGAACCCGCCACCTTGAGTGCAGACGAACTCGCAAACGTGGGCGAGCGCATCCGCCAGACCGGCGAGAAGCTGCGCGCCGACCTGCGCGAGGCGCGAGCCCGCCTGGAGGCCCAGAAAGCACGCGAAGCCGAGGCGCGCAGGCGCGAGGCCGAGGAGCGCCGACAACTGGCCGAAGAGCAGAAGCAGCAGGCGGAGGCGGCTCGGGAAGCCCGGGCCGCCAAGGCCGAACAGCTGGCGCTGCGGGAAAAGCAGCTCGAAAAGGCCCGGCTGGAGCGCGAACGTCAGGCAGCACTCACCGCACAGGCCGAAGCAGAAGAACAACTGGCGCGCGAACGCGCGGCCCAGGCGCTTGCCGCCGCAAGAAAATCGGCCGGCATCAGTGCGTTCGAGGAAAACGATGCGGCGGCACCGGCCAACGAGCCGGGCAAGGCCGAACAGGAGGCCCGTGAACGTGCCCGGAAAGCGCTGGAGGAGGCGCGTCGCAGCGCGGGCATCAAGGCATTTGCCGAGGGCGGACGCTAAAGGCGTTCGGCAAAGAAAAAAGCGGCGCCACCGAGCGCCGCTGAAAACCCGGTGTGGCAGGAGGAGGAGCGCCTGGGGAAACCCCGTACCGGGTGAATCTACAAGGAAACCTACAGATAACCGTCTTGCGATCCGATCGCACGGCTGCCTGTATTGAAGGATGTATCGGCCGGCTGGACGGAAACTTTAGGCCGGCTCGAAGAACACAAAATCGACCAAATAAACGTGGCACAATCGTCCCGCCGTGCTGGAATGCGATTTGTCCAGTATTGAACGTGACCCTGACCCAAGCACCGACGAGCCCGACATGACGACCCTCCATCCCGTGATTCTTTCCGGTGGTTCCGGAACCCGCCTGTGGCCCCTGTCCCGCGCCGCACTGCCCAAGCAGCTGCTGCCTCTGGCCGGCGAGCGCAGCCTGTTGCAGGACACAGTCGACCGTTTGTCGCACATGCCGGAAATCGCGGCGCCTTTGATGATCTGCAATGTCGAGCATCGCTTCATGATTGCGGAACAGATGCGCGAGATCGGCGTCGCGCCACGCGCCATCGTGCTCGAACCGGTGGGCCGGAACACCGCGCCGGCGATCGCTGTCGCTGCGTTGATGCTGTCGCGCGACGACCCGGAAGCCTTGATGCTGGTGCTGCCGGCCGATCACCTGATTGGCGATATCCCGGCATTTCATGCGGCGATCCGCACGGCTGCGGAGGCGGCCAGGGGTGGGCACCTGACGACTTTCGGCATCGTCGCCAGTTCGCCGGAAACCGGCTACGGCTACATCAAGCAAGGGGCGCCGCTGGCGGACGCGGACGGCGCCCGCGAAGTGGCCGCCTTCGTCGAAAAACCCGACCTCGCCACTGCGAAAGCGTATGTCGCTTCGGGCGACTACTACTGGAACAGCGGCATGTTCCTGTTCCGCGCACAGGATTTTCTGACCGAACTCGCCCAGCTGCGCCCCGACATTCTGGAAGCCAGCCGCGCGGCGCTCGACCAGGCGAGAAACGACCTCGACTTCGTCCGCCTCGACCCGGCGGCCTTCGAGGCCTGCCCGTCCGAGTCCGTCGATTACGCTGTCATGGAAAAAACCCGGCGCGCCGCCGTGGTGCCGGCCGACATCGCCTGGAACGACATCGGCGCCTGGTCGGCCTTGTGGGACGTGGCCGAGAAGGATGCCGCCGGCAACGCCACCCGGGGCGACGTGATGCTGGAGAACGCCCGCAACAACTTCGTGCGCGCGGAATCGCGCATGGTCGCCGCGCTCGGCGTGGACGACCTGGTGATCGTCGAAACCGCTGACGTGGTGCTGGTGGCGAAAAAGGATCAGGTGCAGGACGTGAAGAAACTGGTCGACCGCCTCAAGGCCGAGCAGCGCTGCGAGCACCTCATCCACAAGCAGGTCTACCGGCCCTGGGGCTGGTACGAGGGCATCGACGACGGCGATCGCTTCCAGGTCAAGCGGATCATGGTCAAGCCGGGCGAAAAGCTTTCCCTGCAGATGCACCATCACCGCGCCGAGCACTGGATCGTCGTCTCCGGGACCGCGCGCGTCACCTGCGGCGACACCGTCACCCTGCTCACCGAGAACCAGTCGACTTACATACCGCTCGGCACTTCGCACCGGCTGGAAAACCCAGGCAAGATCGACCTGCACATGATCGAGGTGCAGTCGGGCAGCTATCTGGGCGAGGACGATATCGTGCGCTTCGAGGACATCTACCAGCGCAGTTGAGTTTCGTCGCACGGTTCTTAATCGCCCCCGGGATCACGCCTGCCGGTGCAAAGCCGGCAGGCGTTTTTTCTACGGGGGTTCCTGTCTTGTAGGACAAACGCCGACACGACTCCCGGAAAATACCCGTCCTGTTAAACAGCGCCTCGCCACATTAACTTTCCCGGGGTGGCGCCGAAAACGATACATCCGTGCAGGGTTTAGCGCGGAAGGCGAAAAAATTTCACGGGAAGGACGGAACCATGAAACTCGACGAAATGCTGGCCGAAATGCGCGAAGTGAACCTGAGCTACCTCATGCTCGCCCAGAGCATGATCCGCCACGACAAGACCACCGCGGTGTTCCGGTTGGGCATCAGTCAGGACGTCGCCGAGCTGATCGAGGCGCTGACGCCGGCCCAGGTGTTGAAGCTCGCCGATTCCGGCATGCTGATGTCGCGCTTCCGCTTCGACGACGGCGCCGTGCTGGGCATGCTCACCAACTACACCAAGGACCGCGCGCTGGCGCAGTCGCATGCCGCCATCCTGATGGCGGGCCAGCAGGCCGCCGCGTTCGCATAAGCCGCATTCAGACCGATGAAGGGGAGGGCAGCATGAGCAAAAAAAGCCTGTTGAACGAAATGCGCGACACCCAGCTGGCCATCGAGCTGATCGAGCTCGGCGCCCGCCCGCAAGTGCTGGAATGCGAAACCTCGCTGTCGCGCGAGCGCCTCCTGAAGCTCTACAAGGAAGTGAAGGGCGTCTCGCCACCCAAGGGCATGCTGCCGTTCTCGACCGACTGGTTCCTCACCTGGCTGCCCAACGTGCATGCCTCCCTGTTCGTCAACATCCATCGCTATCTCATCAAGAACAGCGATGCCACCGGCATCGAAGCCCTGCTGAAGAGCTACCGCCTGTATCAGGAATACGTGCACACCAACCAGATCGAGCCGGTGCTGAGCTTTACCCGCGCCTGGACGCTCAACCGCTTCTTCGAGAGCCGCATGCTGGAAACCGCGGTGTGCAAGGAATGCGGCGGCCACTTCGTGGTTCATCCCGACGATCTTCATCACGACTACGTGTGCGGCCTGTGCAACATGCCGGCGCGCGCGGGCAAGACCCGCAAGGCCAAGGAACAGGCACACCTGCACGCAGCCGCCTGAACCGCGGTTGTCATCGGCATGCGCCACCTGCCGGTCAGCCTGCAATCCCTGCTCATCCAGTGCGCCGCCCTTGTCCTGGCGGCGCTGTCGTTCTGGCTGCTGTCACACTACACAACAATGCAACCCGCCGTGTGGCAGTTTGCCATCGTCGAGGGCCTGCTGGCGGCCATGTTGAGTCGAAAGATGGGGCAGCCCGCGTGGTGGCTGCCGCTCCACTTCGCTTTCCTGCCCGCCGTCTATCTCGCGCGGCAGGCCGACCTGCCGGCCTGGCTGTACCTCGCGGCGTTTTCCTGCCTGCTGCTGTTTTACTGGAGCAGCTTCCGCACCCGTGTGCCCTTGTACCTGTCCGACCGCAAGGCCTGGGACGCCCTGGCGTGCATGCTGCCCCGGGAGCGTTCATTCCGCTTCATTGACATCGGCAGTGGCCTGGGCGGCGTTCCGCTCTACCTTGAGTCGCGTTTCCCGAACGGTCGTTTCGCCGGCACCGAGATCGCGCCCGCGCCCTGGCTGATCAGCCGCGTGCGCGCGGCCTGGCGGCACAGCCGGACGGAATTCTTGCGCCGCGACTACGCCACGCTCGACCTGGGCGATTACGACGTCGTCTTCGCCTTCCTGTCGCCGGCGGCCATGCCCGCGCTGTGGACGCAGGTGCAGCGGCAGATGCGCACGGGTTCGCTGTTCGTCAGCCTGTCGTTCGAAGTGACGGGTCAGCGTCCCGACCGAATCATTCCACTGGCCGATGGCGCGCGCCATACGCTCTACGCGTGGCACATGCGCACCGCAAAATAAGCGGCCCGCGCCATCAAGTTTTTTTCGTTGCGGTCGAATTCCAGACATGAGCGACCCGCATCGCATGCGGGCAACACCGGGCAGGGCGGAGCGGTTCCGCCAGCCAAACCCTACTGAAGGAAGCGACCGTCGTGTTAGTCATCGTTGGTTATATCGTCGTGCTGGTATGCGTGTTCGGCGGCTTTGCGCTGGCGGGAGGGCACCTGGCCGCCCTGTTCCAGCCGCTGGAGCTGCTGATGATCGGCGGTGGCGCCATGGGTGCATTCTTCGTCGGCAACAACGGCAAGGCGATCAAGGCGACGATGAAGGCACTGCCGACGGTGTTCAAGGGTTCCAAGTACACGCGCGCGCTGTACATGGACATGCTCGCGCTGCTGTATGAACTGCTGACCAAGATCCGCAAGGAGGGCCTGATGTCGGTCGAGTCCGACGTCGAGAATCCGGAGAGCAGCCCGCTCTTCTCCAAGTACCCGACCATCCTTGCCGACCACCACCTGATCGAGTTTCTTACCGACTACCTGCGCCTGATGGTCTCCGGCAGCATGAACGCCTTCGAGATCGAGAACCTGATGGACAACGAAATCGAAACCCACCACCACGAAGGCGAGGTGCCGGCGCATGTCATCGCCAAGCTCGGTGATGGCTTGCCTGCCTTCGGCATCGTCGCGGCGGTGATGGGGGTCGTGCATACCATGGAATCCGTGCATTTGCCGCCGGCAGAACTCGGTATCCTGATCGCGCACGCGCTGGTGGGCACCTTCCTCGGAATTCTGCTGGCCTACGGTTTTGTCGGGCCGCTTGCCGGGCTGCTCGAGCAGAAGCTGCACGAATCGACCAAAATGTACCAGTGCATCAAGGTCACGCTGCTCGCCAGCATCAACGGCTACGCGCCCGCAATCGCGGTCGAGTTCGGCCGCAAGGTGCTGTATTCGACCGAGCGTCCCACCTTTGGCGAACTCGAAGAACACGTTAAGGGCGCCAAGGCGCGCTGATCGTCTCGCGGCCTGAATCGGAATTTCCATGAGCGAGCAAAAAGCGCCGATCATCGTCAAGCGCATCAAGAAGGTGGCGGGAGGGCACCACGGCGGCGCCTGGAAAATTGCCTACGCCGATTTCGTGACGGCGATGATGGCGTTCTTCCTGCTGATGTGGTTGCTCGGTTCCACCGCCAAGGGCGATCTGGAAGGCATCGCGGAATACTTCAAGACGCCGCTCAAGGTCGCCATGCAGGGCGGTACGGGCAGCGGCGACAGCTCCAGCGTCATCAAGGGCGGCGGCCAGGACCTGACGCGCACGGCCGGCCAGGTCAAGAAAGGGCAGACCGAGGCGGAGAAGAAATCCTACAACCTGAAAGCGGCCCAGGCCGAACTCGAGCGCCTGGAAGCCGAGCGCCTGAAAGGCCTGAAAAAGAAGCTCGAAGCCGCAATCGAGGCCAACCCCACGCTCAAGCAGTTCAAGCGCCAGTTGCTGCTCGACATTACCAGCGAGGGCCTGCGGATCCAGGTCGTCGACGAGCAGAACCGGCCGATGTTCAACCTCGCCAGTGCCGACCTTCAGCCCTACACCAAGATCATCCTGCGCGAGATCGGCGCCGTACTGAACGATGTCCCCAACCGCGTCAGCCTGTCGGGCCATACCGATGCCACGGTCTACGCCAACGGCGGGCGGGGGTACAGCAACTGGGAACTCTCGGCCGACCGCGCCAATGCCTCGCGCCGCGAGCTCATCGCCGGCGGCATGGACGAAGCCAAGATGCTGCGCGTGGTCGGCCTGGGATCCTCGGTGCCGTTCAACGCTGCCGCGCCTGACGATCCGGTCAACCGCCGCATCAGCATCATCGTCATGAACAAGCGCACCGAAGACGCTATCACCAAGGAAGCTTCCGGCGTGCATGTCGAGGACAAGGGCGACGTTCAGTCCGAACTCGACAAACTGTCGCCGGGCAATCAGGCTGCGGCGGCAGCCAAGGCTTCGGCGGCTGCCGCCGCCGCGGCGAAATAGCCGCAAAAACCCCCGCTATTCCCCTGATCGGTCGCGCCCGCGGCTGCCGATAATCCATCCTAAGAAATCCCGTTTCGCGCAATGCGCGGAGCGGGCCTCTCCACCACGCGAGATCAGGGATGGCCGAAGAAAGCGATCAGGAACGGACAGAAGCCCCGTCGCCACAGCGACTGGAAAAGGCGCGCGAAGAAGGCCAGGTGCCGCAATCGCGCGAGCTGGCCACCTTCGTCGTGCTGATGACCGGCGGTGCCGCGCTGTGGATGATGGCGAGCCAGCTCGGGCGTTCGCTGTCCGGCATCGTGCGCGGCGGGCTGTCGTTCGAAGCGGCCGTCGCGCGCGACAGCAGCGTGGCCTGGTCGCGGCTGTCGAGCCAGTTCACCGATGCGGCGCTGATACTGGCGCCTTTCCTGCTGCTGGTCGCGCTCGCTGCGCTCGCCGCGCCGCTGCTGCTGCGCGGTTGGCTGTTCAGCACCAAGGCGATCATGCCGGACTTCAAGCGCCTCAATCCGCTGTCGGGCCTCAAACGCATCGTGTCGTCGCAGGGGCTGGTCGAACTCGTCAAGTCGCTGGCCAAGGTGGGGCTGCTGGGTGGCGTCGCCGCCTGGCTGATCTGGAGCAATCTCGACGCGATTTTTTCCCTCGGACTTGAATCGCAGGCGCGCGCCGTCGCCCACATGGGCGACCTGATCGGCCGCGTGGTGCTGCTGCTCTCGGGGGCAATGATCTTCATCGTGGTGCTCGACCTTCCCTATCAACTCTGGAGCTACACTCACAAGCTCAAGATGACCAAGGATCAACTGCGGCAGGAAGCCAAGGAATCCGAGGGCGATCCGCACCTCAAGGCGCGCATTCGGGCCCAGCAGCGCGAGATGGCACGCCGCCGCATGATGTCCGAGATCCCCACTGCCGACGTGGTGGTGACCAACCCGACCCACTACGCGGTGGCGCTGAAATACGCCGAAGGCAAGATGGGCGCGCCGCGCGTGGTGGCCAAGGGCACCGACGCCGTCGCGGCGAAAATTCGCGAACTCGCCGCCGAGCACCGCGTGCCGCTGCTGGAAGCGCCGCCGCTCGCGCGCGCGCTCTATCGCCATACCGATCTCGGCGACGAAATCCCCGCCACGCTCTACGCTGCGGTAGCCGAAGTGCTCGCCTACGTGTTCCAGCTGCGCCGCTTCCGCGAGACCGGCGGCGCGTATCCGAACCCCCCGGTCGCCCTGCCGGTGCCCCCCGAACTCGATCCGCTGCAGGCGGCTGACACCGGAGTCCGCGCATGAACGGCACGCTGAACTTCGGCAATCTTTTCAGCAGCGCCAACGCACGCGCGCTGGCCGCACCCATCTTCATCGTCCTCATCCTGGCGATGCTGGTGCTGCCGCTGCCGCCGCTGGCGCTCGACATGCTGTTCACCTTCAACATCGCGCTCTCCATCATGGTGCTGCTGGTGAGCCTGTCGACCAGGAAGGCGCTGGATTTCGCGGCTTTTCCCACGGTGCTCCTGCTTTCGACCCTGCTGCGCCTGTCGCTCAACGTCGCTTCCACCCGCGTGGTGCTGATGGAAGGCCACACCGGCCCCGATGCCGCGGGCAAGGTGATCGAGGCCTTCGGCCATTTCCTGGTCGGCGGCAACTACGCGGTCGGCATCATCGTCTTCGTGATCCTGGTGGTGATCAACTTCGTGGTCATCACCAAGGGCGCGGGCCGCATCGCCGAAGTGTCCGCGCGCTTCACGCTGGACGCCATGCCCGGCAAGCAGATGGCGATCGACGCCGATCTCAACGCCGGCCTCATCGACGAGAACGAGGCGCGTCGCCGCCGCGCCGAAATCGCCCAGGAATCGGACTTCTACGGCTCGATGGACGGTGCCTCGAAATTCGTGCGCGGCGACGCCATCGCCGGCATTCTCATCCTGCTCATCAACATCATCGGCGGCTTCGTCGTCGGCGTGATGCAGCACGATCTTTCCGTGGCCGATGCCGCCTCCAATTACACGCTGCTCGCCATCGGCGACGGCCTCGTCGCGCAGATTCCCGCGCTGGTGATCTCCATCGCCGCCGGCATCATCGTCAGCCGCGTGTCCACCGAGGAAGACATCGCCGGCCAGATGCTCTCCAACGTGTTCAGCAAGACCCAGGCGCTCTACATCACCGCGGCCATTCTCGGCATGATGGGCATGATCCCCGGCATGCCGAACTTCGCCTTCCTGCTACTGGCCGGCGGCATCGCCTGGCTGGCCTGGCGCAACAGCCACCAGCCGGCCGCGCCCGAGCCGGAAGCCGCCGCCGCGCCGGTGGCCGCGGTGGAAGCCCAGGAAGCCAGCTGGGACGACGTCGCGCCCATCGACACCCTCGGGCTCGAGGTCGGCTACCGCCTGATTCCGCTGGTGGACAGCGCCGCCGACGGTGAGCTGGTGCGCCGCATCAAGGGCATTCGCAAGAAATTCGCGCGCGAGGTCGGCTTCCTGCCGCCCGCCGTGCACATCCGCGACAACCTGGAAATCAACCCCAACAGCTACCGCATCACCCTCAAGGGCGTGGAAATCGGCAGCGGCGAAGTGCGCACCGGCGCCTTCCTCGCCATCGATCCCGGCAGCGTCGTCGCCGCGTTGCCGGGCATACAGACCAAGGATCCCGCCTTCGGCCTGCCGGCGATCTGGATCGACGCCGACATGCGCGAGCAGGCGCAGGCCATGGGCTATACCGTGGTCGACGCCGGCACGGTCGTCGCCACCCACCTCAACCATCTCGTCACCCAGCACGCCGCCGAGCTCCTGGGCCGCCAGGAAACGCAGGCGCTGCTCGACCATCTGGGCAAGAGCGCGCCCAAGCTGGTGGAAGACCTGGTGCCCAAGCTGCTGCCGCTGTCCACCGTGCAGAAGGTGCTGCAGAACCTGCTGGTCGAAGGCGTGGCCATCCGCGACATGCGCACCATCCTCGATACCCTGCTCGAACATGCCGCGCGCGTGCAGGATCCCAACGAACTCACCGCGCTGGTGCGGGTGGCGCTGGGGCGCTCCATCGTGCAGCAGATCTACGGCGCGGCCGGCGAACTGCCGGTCATGGCGCTGGACCAGGGCCTGGAGCGCCTGCTGCTGCAAACCCTGCAGGCCGGCAGCGAGGGCGCGGCCATGGAACCCGGTCTCGCCGACACGCTGCTCGCGCGCGCACAGGCCACCGCGCAGCGACAGGAGGCCCTGGGCCATCCCCCGGTGCTGTTGACGCCGGCGGTGCTGCGTCCGCTGCTCGCCCGTTTCCTGCGGCGTACCGTGCCGCAACTCAAGGTGCTTTCGCACGCTGAAGTGCCCGAAGGCAAACAGATCAAAGTGACTTCCCTGGTAGGAGCAAGCGCATGAACGTGAAACGCATCGTCGCCAAGACATCCCGTGAGGCCATGCGCCAGCTGCGCGAGGTGCTCGGGCCCGACGCCGTCATCCTCTCCAACCGCGCCGTCGAGGGCGGGGTCGAGGTGCTGGCGATGCCGGCCGACGCCATCGCATCGATGGCGCCGCCGGTGGCGGAAACGCTGCCTCCCAGAATGCCCGAACCGCGCGAGGTGCGGCGAGCCGAACC